>JBAJNM010000015.1 GCA_036881865.1 Parvularculales bacterium
CCACCATGTATCCACAATAGGGCACCGGCCTCCCCCTACCTCCCGGTGATACCACAACCATGCTTCCGGATTAATTGGCTCCCCTACCGTACCAAGCAATCTTAACGTGTCCCGCTTGGTGGCCTTAACAGGTTCCACCCCTTCTCGCATCAACGCGCGAATGGCCGTTGGGGCCGTATAAAAAATGTTTACCCCGTGCTTGTCACACACCTGCCAGAAACGCGAAGCATCAGGATAATTAGGTACTCCCTCAAACATCAACGTCACAGCCCCGTTGGCCAGCGGCCCATAAAGAATGTAACTATGCCCCGTTACCCAACCCACATCTGCCGTGCACCAATAAATATCTCCCTCGTGATAATCAAAAACTATCTCATGGGTAAGAGACGCATAAACCATATATCCACCAGTGGTATGCAACACTCCTTTGGGCTTGCCCGTTGACCCCGATGTATAAAGAATAAAGAGGGGGTCTTCAGCGTTCATCTCTTCAGCGGGACAATGGTCCTCAACGCTTGCTACTGTCTCATGATACCAAACGTCACGTCCAAGTTGCATTGGCGTATCCGTTTCAGTGTGCTTTACGGTAATAACACTCTTTACGTTGGGACATTGCTCAAGAGCTGCATCCGTATTGGTTTTAAGCGGAATAACCCGCCCGCCCCTGATGCCCTCATTGGCCGTAACAACATAATCAGACCGGCAATCTAAAATACGACCCGCCAGAGCCTCGGGCGAAAAACCGCCAAACACGACAGAATGAATCGCCCCAATGCGCGCGCAGGCCAACATGGCATAAGCGGCCTCCGGTATCATAGGCATATAGATGGTTACCCGGTCACCTTTCGTAACTCCGCACTTTTTGAGAACGTTGGCGAACCGGCACACGTGAACATAAAGTTCCTTGTAGGTAATCTTTTTATCATCCACAGGGTCATCCCCTTCCCAGATGATCGCAGTCCGGTCACCGTGGGTTTCAAGATGACGGTCTACGCAGTTGACGCAGGCATTCAATGTGCCATCCTCAAACCACCGGATGAAAAGATTGTCAGCATCCCATGATACATTACGCACCACAGACCACGGCTTCATCCAATCAAGGCGGGAAGCCTGCTCGTTCCAAAATTTTTCAGGGTTCTCAATGCTTGCCGCATACATCTCCTGATAACATGCTTCGTTGATATGGGCGCGGGTGGCGGTATCATCTGAGACGGGAAATAAATCATCTGCCATAGTGCATTTCCATGTGGGGGACTGTATTTTACGGTGAATTTACGGTAGAATTTTACATATTTTACGTGTAGTTTTACGTATTTTATGAAGTTTTTATTGTGACCAAAGGGGACGGGAATCGCAAGAGGCGAATCGCTCCCAAAGAGCAAGGGAGGGGTTAGTCATTCTCAGAGTGCAGGGGGCAGGATGGCGGCTTCGTGGTGATTGCTTCAACTTAATTGCTCTCCAAAGCGCAGTAGTGGGTCGGTCATTCTTAGAACGCAGAGGGGATGGCAGCTCCATTGTGGCTTCTTCAGTCATTCTCAAGGGACGAGGGGAGAGACAGCAACCCCTCATAGCGCAAAGGGAAGAACAGCCCCGTTGCAGGATAAGGGGAGGGATGAGCCGCAAGAGGGCAGTCATTCTTAGAACGCGGAGGGGATTGCAGTTCCGCCGTGGGGCTTCAACTCAATCCTTCCCAGAAGGCAAGGAGATGAGACAGTCATTCTCAGAGCGCTGGGGTGGGGTCGTAACTCCGTTGTGGGGGTTTCAACTCAATCGTTCTCGGAGCGCAAGGGGCGGGAGAGCAGTCCTGTTATGGCCGCTTCAACATCTATATCTCCGGCGACAAGGGAAGCCACCGCTTCGGCAATTGGCATCTCGACTCCCAGCCCCCCCGCTAAATCCCGCAAGGCCAGCGCCGTATGCACTCCTTCGCTGACCGAGCGGCGCTCTGCCAGAACATTCTCAAGAGTCAGCCCTTCTCCCAACGCTACCCCTAAAGACATATTACGCGACGACACACTTGATCCGGTTAAAACCAAATCTCCCAAGCCCGATAATCCGTTTAATGTTTCCGCCTTCCCCCCCAACGCCATACCCAGACGGGCCAACTCAGAAAAGCCGCGCGTCAATAAGGCCGACCGTGCGCTTTCTCCAAGGCGGCGTCCCTGCACCACACCACAGGCAATGGCCAGTACATTTTTTACGGCCCCCCCAATTTGGGCACCAATAATATCTTCGCTCACGTAAGGACGAAACAACGGCGTTGCTATGGCGTGTGCCAAGGCCTTTCCGTGGGGTACCGGCGCGGCAAGAGTAACCGCCGTCGGCAGCCCCCGTGCTACCTCACCGGCAAAACTCGGACCTGATAAAACCCCCACAATCACAGATGGCGCTTCTTCGGCTAACACCTGAGACATAAGAAGTCCTGTTTTTTGCTCAATGCCTTTTGCGCAAATGAGAACGATAGTCTTTTCCGCCAAATGCGGTGCTAATTCCCGCACCACACCCCGCAGATGCTGCGCCGGACAGACCAGCAAAATTAAATCCGCCGCCGCCGTTTCGGACAATGACGTAGTGGCCTTTATATTTTCCGGTAAAGCAATCTCCGGCAAAAACACCGAATTTTCATGCGTCCCATTGATGGCCTCCGCAACCTCCGGCTCTCTGGCCCATATCATAACCTCCCGGCCCGCCTGAACACACACCACGGCAAGGGCCGTCCCCCATGCGCCAGCACCCGCAACCGCAATGCGTTGAATAGTCCGCGCCATCTCAACTATCCCGCCAGTGCCTGTGTTGTGACAAGCTCATCAAGAGGCCACCGCGCCCGTGGCGCCATATCCAGCGCATCGTTCTTATATCCCCGCGCCAGACGCTCCGCCCCCGCCCAGGCAATCATGGCGGCGTTATCGGTGCACAATGCAGGTGGTGGCATGTGACAGTCAAAACCATTCTCCTCCACCAGACGCACAAGATGCTCCCTCAACACGGCATTGGCCGCGACACCTCCCGCCACCACCAAGCGATTACCGTTATTACCGCCAAGCTCACCGGCAAACATATCCATGGCACTTTTTGTTCTGTCACACAGGCAATCCGCGACAGCATCCTGAAACGCCGCCGCCGTATCGGCTTGCAGCGTGGCATCTTTCACGGGGTTTGTCTCAACAACCCGCCGCACGGCCGACTTGAGTCCCGAAAATGAAAAATCCGCCCCCGGCTGCCCGACAAGCGGACGCGGAAGAGTAAACCGTGAAGCATTGCCCCGGCGCGCCACTTTTTCTACTGCCGGACCACCGGGCCAGCCCAAGCCTAACAACCGGGCGGTTTTATCAAATGCCTCCCCTGCCGCATCATCAAGAGTTGTTCCATATATACGGTAATCTCCCACTCCCTTAACCGCCAGCAACTGGGTATGTCCGCCCGATACCAACAACAGCAAATAAGGAAACGCCGTATCACCGGTCAAACGCGCCGTCAGAGCATGGCCCTCCAGATGATTCACCCCCACAAAAGGCACCCCCCGCGCCAACGCTATAGCCTTGCCCATGGTCAGGCCCACCATGACCCCGCCTACAAGCCCGGGTCCGGCGGTAGCCGCAACAGCCTCAATGTTCCCCTTGGTCAGCCCGGCCGTATCCAGCGCCCTTTTAATCAACCCGTCCAAGTGAAGAATATGGCTACGGGCGGCAATTTCCGGCACTACCCCGCCATAAGGGGCATGTTCTTTTGTCTGGGAGAGGATTTCATTGGCTAAAATTGTGCCGGTTCCCTCAGCCTCCCAACGTACAACGGCCGCTGCCGTTTCATCGCAGCTGGTTTCAAGGCCAAGCACCACAAAAGCAGAAGGGGGAGAAGACGGCATAGATCAATCCACAAAACCTAAAGAAGGGGCTTATTTAATATGTCACAAAAACGCAGGACTTATATTCTTAACCGGACAAGTAACAATTTGGTTCTTTTCAAGCTTGCGTCCACTTTAAATAATTTCCCAAACCTTTCCAACACCCTGCCATGATTTTTGCTAATTTTATATATAGTTATATATCAATCCCGTTTCTCAGGAGTTCATCATTCCAAATTTCCCTGACCTCTATCCAATTTTGTGGAGAGACAAATTGGATTTTACCGATCTTGATGCGTTGTACAGAGAATATTTTTGTTTGCGAAAGAATGCACCGTCCCGTACTTCACGCGGGAAAAAGTATTTTGTTGGTCATGACGGTATTCCTTCGACACGCGGTCATAGTAACCGTCGTGAGGAACATAGCGCTATTGCGCTTGTGAATCTTCAACACCATTGGAAATATCCGCCCGGAGGCGGTTTCCGGTTTCTGGATTATCAGGTTTCTTTGAGAACACAACAGACGGATACGGGTGTTGGCAAGGTCGATATTGTAGGAATTAGAGATGACGGGCGATTGATTCTCACCGAGCTCAAGGTCGAGAGCAAACAGAGCAGAAGTAGTGATACACCTTTTTCAGCGCTTCTTCAGGGACTACGCTATGCAGCCATCGTCGAGAAGAATCTGGAGGTGATTGCACACGAAGCAAAGGGTTGCTTTGGTGTTGAGGTGAAACAGCTACCGCCCATTGTACAGCTTCTGGCAACGGTGGAATGGTGGCAACAACAAAGTTTCGACTTCACCGCTCCCGGAAAATCGCAGGAGAGGTTTGCGTCTCTTGTTGATGGGATTGAGAACAAAACAGGTGTCTGTGTCGAGTGTCAGGCATTCGATTGTTTGAAAATCTCTATTGGTTCGGGTGGTAAGAAACCCCGGCTTGATCCGAAGCCCAATTTGGAAGCCGTGCCGTTGCGATGAGTTACAAAGACGACGTTAGTGAGAGGCTGTGGGCCTGGGCGCAACGCAAACACGAAGGACAACTCGACGGCATTGAGAAAGAAGGACGTCCTCCCGTATTGCTAAAAGAATTTGAGGCGGAGAATATATTGATTGCGCCTGACGGTTTACATGCCGAAGAGGTTCGTGCCGCCATACCAAAAGGGAAAAGACATCGCTGGTTTAGGAGTTTGCGCAGTTCGCAGGCGTTGGCGCAGAGCGTATTCGCCAATGTTAAGGCTTATGGTCGTCTGGATCTTTTGCAAAGCGTCAGAGCAGAATGTGGCCGTCCGGCTTTTTATCATGACAATCAAAGTTGGACTCTCGACCTTGAACAAAAAATCACCACCTTAAACGAACCTCGTCCTACCGAAATCGATGTGCTGTTTCAAAGTTCTGACAGACGTGTTGCTGTGGAATGTAAATTTATGGAAACCGAGTTTGGGACCTGCTCCCGTACGGGATTGTCTAAAGATGACGCGCAATATTGCAATGGTAATTATGAAATTCAGCAAAGCCGCAAGGAGCGTTGCGCTCTTACCGAGATAGAAATTAAATATTGGCAATATCTCCCTGAGTTATTTGATTGGTCGTCGGATATGGATTATGCACCTTGTCCCTTTGGAGAAACATATCAATTGGCGCGCAACGCTCTTGCCGCTATGCTCTCACCTACAGGCGAGTTTGACCTGACAAGCGGTCACATGCTTATCGTGTATGATCAGCGTAATCCGGCGTTTCAAACGAGAGGTTCCGGCGAACAACAATGGCAGAAGGCTTTGGCTTCGTGTCGTGTTCCCGGTTTGCTACGGCGTATAAGTTGGCAGAGATTACTCTCAGCTTTTACCGGAGTGGAGGAGTTGAAGTGGCTTCCGGATGAATTGGAGCAGAAGTATGGATTCCTTTTTTGCCCGGAAGAATAATCCACTGATTTTTAGGTGGCATATTAACCGGCCGCAAATGCGGTTAACGCTCCTTAGTGATCTTTAGAATCCGCTTATTACCCGGACTCAGCGTCTCCGGTACGGGTCGTCCTCCGGATTGTAACAATCTCCATAATCGGCTGCTACTCCCGAACAATTATACCAATCACCGGCATTAGCGGGAGCGGCCGTAAAAATCACGGGGCCGCTAAAAGCGAAGGCCATTACAAGGGCCATCGAAAGTATTGTTAGATTCTTCATTTTCTGTCTCCTTACGAGTTCGTGCCGGGTCATTTCTCATGGCAAAAATACCCTGCCTACGTAGTGATGATACCATCAAACGCCTTTTCGGTTGATTACCGGATCGTCAATTTCTCGTGACTTAAATATATAATTCATCAGAAAAGAGACACTCGCATTCACCGAAAAACCGGTCTATACTGGCTCATAACACGTTTTCTCATTCTCTTATCCAAATTCACTTTCGCATTATTGTTTTCTGATGCAGCGTCCCCTGCGTATAGGCACCCGCACCAGCCGTTTATCCCTAGCCCAAACGCAAAGCGTTGTGTCCCTGTTGCAGACAGCCCACGGCCTTGACACCCGGGATATAGAGGTTGTGCCCATCAAAACCCGGGGCGACAAGATAACGGACCGCAAACTGGCAGATATCGGCGGCAAGGGTCTGTTTACGGCAGAGATGGAACAAAGGCTGCGCGATAAAACTCTGGATATCGCCGTTCACTCCATGAAAGACGTAACCGTGGATTTGCCCGACGGGCTTATTATCGCCGCCCTGTTATCCCGCGCCGACCCCCGAGATGCGCTGGTCTCAAATCATCCACCAAGCAAAGACGGCAAAACCGGCCTTGCAGCCCTGCCTCCCAACGCTCATATCGGTACGGCATCGGTGCGGCGCACGGCCCAGATCAAACACCTCCGCCCGGACATTTCCACCGGGTTGTTGCGCGGTAACATAGACACACGTCTGAAACGCCTTGAAGAAGGTGCAAGGGACGGTACAATGGATGCCACCATTCTGGCGTTAGCAGGGCTGGAGCGCATCGACAGGACAGATTGTATCAGTGCTATTCTGGAGCCTGACGAAATGCTCCCCGCTCCCGCTCAGGGCGTCATCGGTATTGAATGCCGGGCAGATGACACCGCTATCCATGACCTCCTGACTCCTCTTCATGATTCCTCCACCGCCTTTTGTGTTGTGGCGGAGCGCGCCTTTCTTGGTGCTCTTGACGGCTCCTGCCATACCCCCATAGGGGCGCTGGCCACATTGTCCGGTACCCGGCTCAGACTACGGGGGCAATTACTCTCCTTGGATGGAAGCCGGTGCGAAACCATCGACATCACCGGCCATCCCGATGAAGCAGAAACCATGGGGTGCAACGGCGCTGAAACGGTACGCCAGCGCATGACAACCCACAATGAATGATGCACCCTTACTCCTTATCACCCGCCCTATAGCGGATGCCAAACCCCTAAGCGAGCGTGTGAGAACTCTGGGATACGATACTCTTATTCATCCCCTGCTTGATATTCACCCGCTACCAACAGCGGCAATGCCTCTTGAAGGTGTTCAGGCCCTGCTGGCCACAAGTGCCAATGGTATCCGCGCTCTGGGGCATCACCCTGCTATCGCTACGGCACGCCCCTTGCCGCTTTTTGCCGTAGGACCTGCAACAAAAGAAGCCGCCCGCCACACAGGATTTACAGATATCCATCAATCCGCAGGTGACGGAGAAGCGCTGGCCCAACTGGTCATGGAACATCTGAAACCTTCCAGCGGGCCCCTTCTTCATCTGGCAGGACAAATCACCTCCGGCATTCTCGCCCGGCGCCTATCGGCACAGGGGTTTGAAATGCGCCGCTCAACCCTTTATGACGCACGGCCCGTAGAAACCCTTTCCGCTGATGTCTGCGCCCGCCTCAAGGACCATACAATAAACGGCATCCTGTTTTATTCAGCGCGCACCGCAGACGTCTTTATGACGCTATACGGCAAAGCCGGTCTTGGCGTGTCAGTTCTGTCATCCATAACCGCCTATTGTCTGGCACCTCCTGTAGCCCGCACCCTTCAATCAGGCGGCTTCGGAACGATTGTCACGGCCCCCCATCCTGACGAACAAGCGCTTTTGAGTTGTCTTCCCCCTATATCCTAAAGGCTCAAAAAGCGGGCGGCTTTATATATATCCGGAATTAAGACGGGATTGGCCTGCAGAACGCTACACGATGCAGGTATTACACCCCCTAAAAGTGCTATGATGTGCCATGACCGGCCCTACAACCGAACAGGACACACCTAATCGGACCTCAAACAATGAGGACCCGGCCAACACCCAAGGCAAGGGCACAACAAAAACCCCGTTGCCCCGGGAAGGTAGTGATCAAAAGAGTCAGCGTGGCAGCACATCCCGACTAACACGAGCATTATGGACACTCCTCATCGTTGCGGGGGCCGGAGCCGCAACGGCCTTCATTGCTCATTGGCAGGGGTGGATTGAACCACGGCAAAACATGCCGACGGAATATGTCTTCTCTACACCGGCACCCGCATCTAATCCTGCACGGATTCCAACACCTACCCCCACTCCTGCTCCCGCACCCGCCCAAATTCCCGTCACGGCTCAAGCGCCCGCACCCGCTCAGGCACAACCCGCGCCTGCTCAACCCGCCGTCCTGACGCCTGAAACCGACTACAGCATTGCTTTAGCCCTCGCCGTTCTCGTTCAGGCGGCAAACAAGCCGACGTCTTTTCTGGGCGAAATTGAAATGGTAAAAAAACTAACGCCTGACACCGAGCACAATAAGAACGCCCTATCCCTTCTTGATGGACTGGACACTATCGCCCGTACCGGTGCCCCGACACAGACCATGCTGCACGTCCGGTTCACACACACCATTCCCGATATCATTAAAGCCACACAAGAAGACGCCGAAAGCAATGCCAGCTACGGTCAATCATGGGTTGCACGGCAGTTGGAGCGCCTTGTTACTATCCGCCCCATAGGCATGGTTACCGGAAACACCACAAGCGCCATTGTGGCACGGGCGGAAGTTCATCTTGATAACAACAACCTTGAAGACGCTATTTCAGAAGCCGCCGCCCTGCATGGAGAAGCAGGCAACGTAGCGGCGCCATGGCTCGAGCAAGCCCGGGCGCGCGTCTTCATCAACCAACAGATCAATGAGTTGGCCCAACAGACATTGACACGGTTTACGCCTTATAATTCATCCAGCTCTTATGACGGGGCGCTTCAAGCGCAATAGGAACAGCAACCCATGTTGAGACTGACAGTTTATCTCATTCTAGCGATAGCGATTCTGACGGGTGGCACATGGATCACCACCTACGCAGGCCACATTGTTATTGAATGGACCGGTTCTGAAAACACCGGCTATGAAATCAGTCTACACACGCTAACGGCTCTGACCATTCTGGCGTTTTGTATTCTGGCGGTTATATTTTTATGGCGGCTGTTTGTGTTTTTGTCGGCAAGCCCGGGACGCATCGCCGCAAGCCTTAAAAGGCGGCGGCAACATCAGGCGGAGACTTTACTTGCACAAGGCCTTGTGGCCGTAGCGGCAGGAGAGATGGTGCAAGCCGGCCGTCTGGCAGACAGGGTAGCAACCGCCATAAAAGATAAAACCTTAGAGAAACACTGGCACGGCGTTGCCGAACTTCTTCAGGTTCAGGCCGCCCAGACCAGCGGCGACGGAGCAAGCACCGAACGCCGGGGACGCGCCCTTCTGGAGAATCCGGAAACAAAACCAGCGGGGCTACGGATCTTAACCCTCAACGCCATCAGGCAGGGAAACACAACCGACGCACTGGAATGGGCACAACAGACACAAAAAGAAAATCCCAAAACTCTTTGGGCAACGCGGATGATTTTTGATCACCATGCTACGGAGGGCAACTGGAAAGAGGCTGAGCAAATTTTGAATAAGGCTACCCGTCACGGCCTGTTCACCCGCACCGATATTGTGCGCCGCCGTGTTGTTATCCACACTGCCCGCGCCCTTGAACAAGAACAGGCCGGCGCTAGAAAAAGTGCACTTAAGACAGCTATGGAGGCGGTGAAACTGGACCCAGAGTTTGCTCCTGCCGCTACGCTTGCCGGACGGCTTTTAACAGAAGACGGACGTTTGAAACAGGCCAACTCCATTCTAACGGCAGCGCGTGTTGCCGGCCCTTCCGCCACCGCTACCCATTGGGCATGTGGCTTGTGCGGGCATCATGCCGACAATTGGCATGCCGTATGCCCCCATTGCGGCCAGTTTGACTCTTTGTCACCGCAGAAGACATCAAACAGGCCGGATGAAAAAACAAGCACACACACCAAGCCCCCGCCGGCACCTGAACCATCCCCACTCTCCGACGACCTGAGGGGTCCGCCCCGCCAACCCGATGACCCGGGCCCCACAACAAACCCCTCGTTACTCAAATAACTGCACAACAATTTTCTCCGTCGCTTATCTGCCTATAGTGCAGCGAACAGTTAACGCCAAGACGAAGCAAAAAGGGATGAAAAAGAGGTCGAAAAAAAGTATCATCACCCCCGTTGCCGCCATAGCTCAGTTGGTAGAGCGGCGCATTCGTAATGCGTAGGTCGGGTGTTCGAGTCACCCTGGCGGCACCGGATTTTGAGTACTGCCGTATAGTAGCACTCAAAAAGGGGCAAGTTCTTGAGAACTTGCCCCTTTTTTATGGAACTAGGTGTAAAAAAATGTAATTCGTTACTGTAGGCATTCATTATATCTGTCAGTAAACGCGTTGGATTATCATTAACTATGTCAGTAAAGCACGTATTTTTAATTATTTTAAACCTTAATATTCACTAAATCTGTCAGCATGATCTGCCCCCATTTCATTGGTCCACCCTGAATATTAGTAAATATGGAAAATACAGTGCTACCATTCTTTGGCCACCTGAGATTAGATTTTCTCTAATTTAGACCGTTACCAGAGGCGATCACCATGACAGACCTTCGAATCTTTACATATCTCCCTAACCCCCGCCTTTACAAAGCAACCATAGCCGCACGCTTTAGCGGTGCCACGATAGATATTGTCGGCGACGCACCGCCTGAACTAGCCAACTGGCTTTGGGATTATGACGCACGAAAACTGACGGATGAAGAGAAAGATGAGCTTGAACCCTACGCACGCAAAGCCCGGGTAGGGTTCGATGGGGTACTATACAAGTCAGACGCTTTTCTCGTAGCGAACCCGTTTGGAACTGTTCCTGCGGGTTTTGGAAACAACGGGCAAACTGGATTGTTTGAATCCAATGCCATTATGAAGGCGGCTGCGCGTTCCGGTCCAAATGCGGGAACGCTCCTCGGCGGTGATGCGATGGGGCAATCACGAGTCGACAGTTTTCTGGACAGAACGCTTGTCTTTGCCAGAGATATGCAACGCTATTTGCTTGCCGATGAGCAGCGGATCGAGGCACTGCACGCTGAAAGCAGTAACTCTCTCATAACCTATGCGACAGGACTAAATCAGGCGCTTAAGGGATCATCATACATCGCAGGAAACGAGCTAACATTAGCGGATATCGCCGTAGCGTGTGAACTGTGCCAAATGACCAATGAGCGCCGAATTATAGATCAATTCAAACACCTCGCTCCGGAGCCGCTGATGCCACTCTTATCTGAATTTGAAGAGTTGGGGATTCATGTACGTAAACTTTCCAAAAACCCAAAATTTTCCGAAGACCTTTCACGCTACTTCAAAAGATTACTTTCCGTCTGGGATTAGCACGGTAAAGATTGTCAACGATCAATCCGGAGTCGTTAACCCGGTTAGAAGAGTGATATCAGGCCTGCAAAATTGAATATTAGCGCCAGCGCAATGAGCCAGGTGACCACCCAGGTCACAATGTTGCCCCCGGCGCGTCCCGGCGGTAGACCTTTATCAAGGACCTGAATGCCCTGAGCGTGCGCTAACCGCGCAACAAAAAGCGTTGCACCGAGGATATGAATCACCATCGGAGACGCACCCAGAAGAGCCATAAATCCCAACCCAACCAGAAGAACCGGCACATGTTCAGTAGCATTCCCATGTGCACGCACTGCCCTTTCAAGCTTAGGATCATCACCCACACCCGTACCAACGCCCAGCTTCATGCGAAGTCTCGTGACATGAATACCCAAAAACCATATCAGCAGCATGTGCGCCGCAACCCATAGGCTAGCTGCCGTTAACGCATCAATATTCGTCATGTTCTCTCTCCTTCTCTCTCCGGTATGCTTACCATTTCTCCGCGAATGGGCGAATTGTATATTCAGAACTCCAGGTAGACCTTGGTTGATGGGCTACATGAAATACCTCGCCTACAATATCATCCGGTTTACAGAAGAAATCATCGGGTTTATCCGGATAACGCTCCCGCGTCCAGGCGACGTCGATGACAGCATCAATGGCAATATAAGCCGCATGAATACCCTTGGGGCCGACAGACCGGGCAATGCTCTCCAGCAGGATACGCTGTGCCGCCTTTGTGGGTGCAAAGCCCGAAAAATTGGCAATGCCGCGGTAGGCCGATGTATTTCCTGTTGCGATAATCGCACCACTTCCGGCCTCAATCATGGCAGGAGTACTTAATCGTGCAAGATGTAACAAAGCCATTGTGTTGATCCGGAAGTTTTTCTCGAGTGCTTCCGGTTCGATGCTCATGAAATCACCGAAGACGCCGCCAACCGCGTTGTGGATTACCACGGAGGGAGAGCCAAGCCGCTTTACAATCTGATTGAAAGTATCGATGAGGGCAACCGGATCAGATACGTCACACACAAACGCACCGGCACCCTCAAGCTCATCACTGTAACCATTCAAACGCGAAGCGTCTCTGGCAAGCATCGCAACCTGATAGCCACCTTCGAGAAATTTTTGGGGATTATACGCTTAAGTTGACGGGTACTATATGTTGTGGTTTGGCTCATTTCCTGAATTTTTTATTTGGCACTATATATAGTAGCGTCCAAAATGGAATATGGAACCGGTTTCAGCCAGAGTATCTATGATGCTCAACCACCGCATCAGCATACGGTACTGTGCGGTCTTGTTTCCTCCACCATTTTATATGAAAATGTTCAATCAAAGAGCATCTTAATCTAATGCCATATATTTTTCATGAGGCGCTGTTTGTGGCTTACTTGCATCATTTATTCAGGGATTATGTGCTAAAATGAGAAGAGGACAGCCGACAGCCGACAGCCTAATGAAGAGGAAGAGATCGGCACAGTCCGGATGGGCACGGGCAATAGCTCGTCATGAGTCGGATTTCAGAACCGACAGTCAATGTCGAATTAGGTAATGTTCTTAGAAAAAAACATCCGCAATGGAATGACTCTAACCGAATTATCGCCGAGCAAACGGGCGTTATTAAAGGAGAAGCTGGTCTTCAACCAGATATTATTGTTTCTCACCCTAATGGATTGCCAGTAAGCGTTGAGACTGAGTTCCATCCCGCACCAACTGTTCAGCAAGATGCTATCGCCCGCTTGGGTAAGAAACTGGCAAGCACTGATAAGGTGATTGAGCAGCCATTTCTGTGCGGATTCCTGCCAGACTTAAGACTGTCGATCAACAAAAACTCAAACAGGAAATTGAAGAGATGGAGGTGGAGTTCTGTGTCTTTTCTGGCTCCCCTGAAAAACCAGTTCGCCAGCCGGAAACGGGCTGGATATTGGGTGATGTTGACAGCCTCGCATCCTGTATTGAACTCACGGCACTTTCAGAAAACAGAATTGAAGATAGCATGAATGTTCTGGAGAACGGCATAGAGCAAGCAGCCAGATTGTTACGTGATGAGTGCGCAAACTCTCCTCATCCTTTGGAAGAAATTGCTAAGATATTACATCAGCAAGAATGCGAACAAACTACTCGGATGGCGATGGCGATTATTGCCAATGCGTTCACATTCCATCTGTCTATTGAGGGCACACAGCAAAATATTCAGGGCACACCTCAATATATAGAAACCCTTGAAGCACTATGGAGCGGAAGTAAGGCACATCGAAAAGAGAATATTCTGGAGCATTGGAGGTTTATTTACAATCATATAAACTATTGGCCAATCTTTAAGATTGCTTCTGATGTTCTCACTCCAATACCCAATAGAATTTTCGGTAAGATTCTTGATAGGTTGTATAAGGTAGCCGTTGAACTTGATCATCTTGGTGCCACCAGTCAGCATGATATGTGCGGCCGGATTTTTCAACGTCTCATATCAGATCGCAAGTTTCTAGCTACATTCTATACTTTACCAACTTCTGCCACTCTTCTGGCCGAAGTTGCGGTTTCACGTCTTAATGTGGACTGGGCTAATGATGAGAAATTGAAAAAATTACGAATTGCCGATTTTGCTTGTGGAACCGGTGCACTTCTGAATGCTGCCTACGGGGCCGTATTGACGCGCTATAGACGAACCGGAGGAAACGATAAAGATATACATGCAGGAATGATTCAAGAAGCGCTTTTCGGTACAGATATAATGCCTGCTGCATCCCATCTGACTGCTACAGTTCTATCAAGTGTGCATCCAGGTGTTCCATTTAAAGACACCTCTATTGAAACCCTGCCTTATGGAGAAGTTCAATTAGAGACAGGCCCTAAAATTGAAATTGGAGCTCTTGGTCTGATTGAGGAAGAAGCAATATCTCTGCTTTTTGATACCGGCCGGAAACGTGTGATTGGGAAAGGCGGCAGCTCTAAAAAAAATTTGGAGTTGCCTCATGGCACTTTTGATCTTGTTATTATGAATTCTCCGTTTACAAGCCCAACTAATCATAAGTTGCCCGATGTAGATGACATAACCGCTGTACCAGTGCCATCATTCGCTGGCTTGGGAACAAATAAAGACGATCAGAAAAAGATGGCGGAGCGCCTAAAGAGTCTCAATACAAAATCTCAGGCTGGCCATGGCAATGCGGGTCTCGCCAGCAATTTTATTGATGTTGCGAACGCTAAAGTTAAAAATGGTGGTGTTATTGCTCTGGTGCTTCCAGCCGCATTCGCACAGGGAGACGGGTGGTCTTCTGCCCGCCAACTTCTCAATCGTCACTACCAAGATATAACTATCATCAGCATTGCTAACACGGGGGCTAAAGACAGTTCTTTTTCCGCCGACACAGGAATGGCTGAGGTACTGATTATAGCAACAAAAAACGAATCGTCTTCTCCAACTACTGACCCGACGTGGCTCTATATCAACCTGTTTCATCGTCCTAAAACGATGTTGGAGGCGGTGACAGTTGCGCGGGAAATAAAGAGGATAAACTCCTCTACACCATACGGTAATATTTACATTGGTGATGAGGATAAAATTGGCAACTATTTTTGCGGAGCTATTGATAATACGGGTTGTGCAGGCATAAGAGAGTTTAATGTGATTAATGCTGGTGTAAGCCTTAGCAAAAACCAGATACAGTTACCTCGTAACTATTCGGTGCAGAATCTTCCGTTGACACAACTCAATAATTTGGGAACTAGAGGTCTGGTAGACCGAGACATCAACGGTGCAAAATCTTCCAATACTGGTCTCTGGCGAGGGCCCTTTGATATTACAAAAATACAACCTAATACCACAACAACCTATCCAGTTTTATGGGGACACGATGCGACAAGGGAAACGCGAATGGTTGTTGAACCAGACAAAGAAGGGATAGTTCGACCAGAATGTGATTACAAGGCGAAAGAACAATGGGATGAGATAGCTTCGTGCCTTCATTTCAGCCGCGATTTCCGAATCAATTCTCAGCCCTTGACCGCCTGTATGACGCCTGTTCTGTCAATAGGTGGAGCGGCGTGGCCGAATTTTAAATGTGACGAAATTCGCTGGGAAAAACCACTTGTTCTGTGGGCTAATACTACTTTGGGTCTTTTATCCTTCTGGTGGTTAGGCACCCGACAGCAACTAGGTCGGGCAAGAGTAACAATCAAAAGATTGCCGGCGCTTGTCGTACTCGACGTAAGACAACTATCTCCGACACAACTTAATCAAGCCGCTGACATATTTGATGAATTGAAGGAACTGACTTTATTACCTGCTAATGAGGCGTGGCGAGATGATAACCGGAAAACACTTGATAAGGCCGTATTGATTGATTTACTTGGGCTGGATGATGGCATAATGGAGGCACTGGGTCTTTTACGTCAACAATGGTGTGAGGAACCATCCGTTTATGGTAGTGAGAGAAAAAAACCTCATTCGTAGAAACTGCCCATATATTCTCCATATCACTATTCCACTGATGATAGCGTGAAAGGTGATTTGTTGTTTGTTCTTGGAGGGTTATTATGGGCTGTCTGCATGATCTTCATCAAGCACACCTTCATACGGACGGTTGTGAAAAAAGGCTGAAGCAAGAGATTTTCAAGTTGAATCACTAAAGTATATAATGAACAAATATTCAGTGTCCTAATATCTGAAGGGTGTACCTGAACGCATGTTTAAGTGGAGAAATAAATATGGCGATGGAAAGTAAACACGCGCAAGAAATTGACGCTTATATAGCAGCAGATCCGGATTGCAAGAAGGGAAAGCAGAGATTCGAAATTAACGGAAAAATCGAATTCTTAGAGTCTTATGCCTTGCCCACTAGGTTATTGCGATACAATCGTGATAACGGAAGGTTTAACCTTGAGATAAAAGAACACGAAATTAAAATTAATAGGAAGCTTGATCCTGAAGATAAAAAGGATGTGCAAGAAATTAAACGTCTGCTACTTGAAGACGATGCAAAGGCTGAAGCTGTTAAATTAAAGAATGACCTGAGAACATTGGGAGAGCAGCGAGAAGTGGCAGCCATCACTTGGGATGGTGTTGTCATTAACGGTAATAGAAGGATGGCCGTGATAGAGGAGCTAGATGCTGATGATCCTTCAGGCAAATGGCAAAAATTATGGGTAGCAAAGTTACCTAGGAATATATCTGATTCAGATTTGTGGAAAATTGAAGCCGGACTCCAATTGTCAAAGGCCAAAGTTGCAGATTATGGACCGGTAAATAATTTATTAATGGTACGTCAGGGCGATGAAGCAGGACTCTCACCTAATGAAATTGCCAGAGCAATGTATGGATGGACTGCCGATCAGGTTGAAAAGGATCTAGAGCGATTAAAACTAATTGATATTTTTTTAGAATTCATGGGACAACCTGAAAATTATGGAATAATAAAGAAATTTACATTATCTGAACATTTCCAAGATATACAAAAAACCATGCAGCAGTTAAAGACTGCGGGCTTATCTAAAAAACTACAATTAGAAGAATTAAAAAATATATTTAAGTTTTTAAGAGGTAACATTCTTCAGAAGGATGAAGCTTCCTTCACACATCTTCAAATAAGAAGAATTGGGAAAATGTTACAAGAACAAGGTACGAAAGAAGCCTTAACCAAAGATTTCAATAAATACCCGGATAACACGCCTATTCCATCAGATCTATTAAATGATAATTTTGATAACGCTACCGATATTGCGAAAAATGAAGCAGATAAGGCAAAACCAGTAAAGCTCATAGAGAAAGCACTTGTGGCGTTAAGAACTATAGACCAAAAAAATGAAGCCTTTCTTTCTCCTGTTGATACAGATTCGTTAGTGAGACCGCTAAAAACTATAGCAACATTAGCAAAGAAGATGAGTGCTAAAATAGAAACACATAATGATAAACATAGCGATTAATAATCATAAATTAATAGTCAAAGATGAGACACTGAAGCTTTTTAATTGGGAGCATCGTACTTTTTTTATCGTATTATTAGATTTTGAAGAAGATAAAGAACAATGCCAGTATTCTTTATCTGATAAAAATAATTTTTCAGAAGTAATTAAGGACGTAGTACTTTATTTTGAGGAAGAAAATGAAAAGTATGAAGTTGATGAAAACGTCCAAAAAATAATATCAAAAATAAAGAAGCAAGAGGAAGATTTTAATCAAGCTAAATCTAATATAGATAAAAACGTTTCTGTATCTCTCACTGACTCATTTAAAAGACAATTAAAACCTTATCAGGAAGAAGGTGTGAAGCACTTTCTGAAGATAAGTAATGGGGCGAATTTTTCTGTTCCCGGAAGCGGTAAAACTACTATGGTTTACGCTTACTATAATCAATTAAAACTACAACAAGTTGTAGAAAAAATATTTGTTGTTGGGCCGTATAGTAGCTTCATGCCATGGGAAGAAGAGTCGAAGGAATGTTTCGGTCATAAACTGAAAACGGTTAGATTATCAGGCAACAATCGAGAAAGATCTTACTTTCAATCGACAAATTATGAATTATTTTTATGCGGTTATCAAACGGTAGTTAATGATTTGCGTTCAATTATTTCACTGTGCGAACAGCATAAATTCTTACTAGTCGTAGATGAGTCACATAACATAAAAAATATTAATGGTGTATGGGCAAATGCTTTACTTGAAATAGCACCTTATGCAGAAAGGCGAGTTATACTATCTGGTACACCCATGCCCCATGGTTACATTGATTTATGGTCGCAAATGACTTTTCTATGGCCGGATAATAAAATTTTACACGTAAAAGCGGTGTATCAAAATCGTTGTAAAGATGAAAATCAACAAGAAAGAATTAAAGAAGATATTAGGCCCTTTTTTTATAGGGTTAAAAAATCAGATTTAAGACTCCCGAAACAAAACTTCACTAGAGAAAAATACGAATTAAAACCTATACAAGCGCAAATATATTCTGCTTTATCAAAAAAATTGATATCCGATCTAGATTTGCAAATTGAAGATAGAATGAAGCTGAGGCAATGGAGAAAAGCAAAAATAGTGCGCTTGTTACAAGTGGCCTCAAATCCAGCACTACTTAATAAATATTCAGATGAATTTGAAATTCCAGCTTTATCAGCGGACGGCACATCATTGATAGATTTAATAGATAAATATTCAAAATTTGAAGAGCCAGCAAAATTTGATATAGCGATATCTCTCGTTAAAAAACTATTATCTGAAGATAGAAAAGTGCTTTTGTGGACCAGCTTTGTACATAATATAAAAATGCTTCAGATAAAATGTAACGAGCAGAACATTCCTTATTATTCTATCTACGGAGCTATTCCAAAAGATGATAGTGCTGATGTATACTTTAATAGAGAAAAACAAATTCGGTCATTTAAAAAAACAAATACACCATCTTTGTTAATTGCAAATCCCGCTGCATGCGCAGAATCAATTTCTCTGCATACGGTTTGTAATAATGCAATTTATCTTGATAGAACTTTCAACTGTGGGCAGTTTCTTCAATCATTAGACAGAATTCACAGAATAGGTCTTAAAGATCAGGCCAATTATCATATTTTAATAGCTAAATCGACAATAGACGAAACTATTGACCGCAGACTTGAAGAAAAAGAAGAAGCCATGAGAAACCTTCTAGAGGACGATGTGCCACTGGGAGATTATGAGGAACAAGAAGACGTTACGACAGAAGATTTTGAAGCAACTGTTGCAGATATTATATCTCAAGGCCAAAAATGAATTTACCCGAGACCAGTATACTTAACTTTTTCAATAAAGTGCTAATTTCATTGCAAGAATTAACAAAAGAAGAGAACACATGTTTGATTGAATCTCTTGTTAGGCAATGCCAATTGGTAGCTGTTGGTGGGCAAATAGGTGATTACCCATTAATTATAAAACAATGTCATCATTGTGGGCTTGTACAGATAAAAGATGATCAGGTAGCCATTTCTGTTTTAGGTGATCAATTTTTAAAAGAAAACAATCAAAAACATTTTGAAATTAACGAATCTCAAAAACAGCTAATTGTAAAAAAAATAGTATTTCATGGGCCATGGAGTTCATATGCAAGACCAATTCTTGAACAATTTTCTTTAAATCACAACAGAGCCACTTATGAACTATCAATTGTTGATAAACCATTAACAACAACACATGAAACAATCGTTCATTTCTTTATTTTTTTGGGGCTTTTATATCAAAAAGACAACCATTTGATTGTAGTCAATAAAAAGTATGCACGTTTGGTTTATGAATTAACTGCTGATAGGAAAGCGGTGACCGAGCAACAACTCGAAAGAAATTTAATGGAAAATAAGAAACTGGGCGCACAGGCTGAAGTAGCAGTCGTACAATTTGAAAAAGAGAGATTAATAAAACTAGGAAATAAGATGCAAGCAGAACTTGTGCGACGCATCAGTATAATAAACGAGGCTGCCGGTTATGATGTGGAATCATTCGATGGTGATTCGGATAATATATTTGCTAATCGCTTAATTGAAGTCAAAGCTAGCCGCGAAGACAAAGTTCGTTTTTATTGGACGAAGAATGAGAGAAACGTTGCCGAAGCAAAGGGTGATACATATTGGATATATATGTTAAAAAATTTTGAGGAAGGATGTTCGAATATATCACCTATAATGATTCAAAATCCTAATCATTTAATTGAACAACAGAATGAATACTTTTCCATGGAACCCTGTAAGTTTTTGATTCAAGCAGAACCCAATGTTGCTCTGAAAGAACATACTCAAAATGAGTTAAAGTGGTATCAAGTAGGTTGATATCACATGAAGCCAAAAGCATTAAATAAAATATACGTTGGTGAATGTGAAGTACTTTTACCTGACACAAGGTTATTTCCGGATAGAAGTGTGAATTTAATAGTCACATCTCCTCCATATGCTGAAAAAAGAAAGATCTCCTATGGGGGTGTACGCGAGAGTGAATATGTTGAATGGTTTTTACCAATTGCAAAAGAACTCCACAGAATTTTGAAGGATGATGGATCATTTATATTGAATATAAAAGAGCATCCTAAAAATGGAGAGAGGTGCACTTATGTTTTGGAACTCGTGTTAGAGTTAAAAAAACAGGGCTGGTTCTGGATTGAAGAATATTGCTGGGTTAAAAAAAACGCTTTCCCAGGCAAATGGCAAAACAGGTTCAGGGATTCTTGGGAACGGTGCTTTCATTTTGCAAAAAACAGAAAATTCAGGATGTATCAGGATCAGGTAAAAGTACCGATAGGTGATTGGGCAGATAAAAGATTCAAATCAATGACTGAAGCTGATTTTGTTCGTCGTGTGTCTAAAAATAATAGCCATTTAGCACGCAATGTTTCAAATTGGTTGAATAAGAAAAAAGTTAATCCTTCAAATGTTTTGATATTTGAAGAGGAGCATAGGTTATATTTAAGCAATGTAGTTGAAACTGCTGTTTCAAAATCACTGATAAATCATAGTGCAATTTTTCCTATTGAGTTGCCCACGTGGTTTATCACCCTGTTTACAAAAGAGGGTGATGTAATTTTGGATCCGTTTATGGGCTCGGGCTCAACTGCTGCGGCGTCTTTACTACTTCAAAGAAGGTTCCTAGGCACGGAATTATTTCCCAAGTATGCGAAAGCGGCAAACAAACATATAAAAGAGATAGAAACTGAAGTATTAAAAAAACACCAATACAAAGATAAGATTTGGAAACTAGCCAAGCCGATACGTGGCAAGGACCCGGAAATATATCGTCAGGATCCTTATGGCAATGAGCTTCGCTATGACAGCTATGGTAAGAACAGTAAAAAGGGTTGGGTAATTGACCATATCAAACCGGTAGCCAGAGGAGGTAGCGAAGCCATCCGGAATCTACAAGCCCTGAAAACATCAGTAAACCTAGCTAAGGGTGATTCCCTAAACAAGAAAAGCCGTCATAATCAGTAACAGAATTTAACATTGGCTTGTACCCGCTTCACGATAAGAAATTTTTCTCTCTTCGTGGTCCTCATTTACATTCTGTACCGCAATCTCAGGCTGGTCAGACAATCTGTTTAAGTATTCTCTGGGCAATTTTGCCATGTTTGTTGAACGCTGCCTGAAGCCGTCTATTGATCCACTTAAACCCATCTCGCGAAAGTCTGGCGGCCGCCTGTTGCCGTACTGACAAATGCGGATCTGTGTTCCCTATGCCGGATGCCGCATGCTCCTGTGTTGTTACAAACGAGTCCGAATCCAGCTTGTCCATCATTTCGTACAGAGAAACTCCGTTCTCCATCTTCCCATCAACAAACTCGGCTTTATCGAGGCGGAGGTATAGGGGCCATTTCTTCTTCCATGGCCGGAGTTTGATGTCGGCGGGCGTAGCCTCGTCCTGACCGGGCCGGTGTGCTCTGGCAATGGCGCATCCGTAAATGTAAATGTCTTTCGGATCATGGGTCAGCCGGGAGATGAAAACTACATCGCCTTTCTGAACGCTGACCGGCCGCTTGTTTAGAGGATAGCCAACGGCCCAGTGGCAACCATCTTCCTCAATCACATCAATGGTAGGGGTGTCCAGCGGAATGCGGTTTTCGTCACTCCCCTGAAACTTCACAATGGGCTGCATCATTTCTTCCCGCGATATTCCGGATTGTTCGGATTCTTCTGGTTGGCACGGTTATCTCTCCCGTCTTTTCCTCCTCCTTTACCGCCTTTAGATTTACCCATTGTCAATTCCTCCTTATGCGAATTTCTGGATTGTATCAATGTAGCCGGACCTATGGTGTTTGCAATGGGAACTGTATTTTCATAACTAAAGAATCCTGTAACCCTGCAGTTCATTTGGCTACTAAAGTTTATAATTACCAATGATTTTTACCCACTAAAGTATTGCTTCTATTTTTCCCTACCTAAGCTACCGCGTTTCGTTAATCTGCCAATAGGCTTACTAAGCCTTTTTTCTTTGCTTCTTATAACGGAACTTGCCGGTATAGCGGCTACGGCGCTCAGGGTAGTACGCGCCTTCTTTACCTGAGCCCGAAGGCAAACCGTTGTCAGATGTCAGGGTCTCGTAATCAAGGCTATGCCCCAGCATACGTTGAAAGATGATAGCCATCTGTTCTTCCGTATCAAGGTCGCGGATGTTCCAGCGTCCCGCAAACGCCTTGACGTAGCGCTGCAGGTGCTTCGGGGACATCTTGTGATGCACTCCCGTAATTGATCTTGTCAGATGCGACCAGGCAGACTCCGTGATGTTGGTCGAAGCCTGACGTGACATCCCGTCAAATGCATCGTATGGTTTCACATATTCTTTACGCGAATGGTTGACGGCAATACGCTTGCGCCTGACCTTCGAGTAGTGACGGGCCTCGTCCGTATAGATTATGCTGTCTTCAGGGATAATCCTGTCTATGATCCGGGCAATGGTGCGGCTGCGGGTGTCAGGTATCACGTCCATCCAGACTTTTCTGGACTCCTTCTCCGTGATGCCGATTATAATCATCTTTGTCGCGCCCCCGTGACTGTTCGGAATCCTGTCAATTCTATGCTTGTTTGCCTCTAAACCTCCGATGTAGCATTCGTCAACCTGAAACTCGGTTCCGGTTGCAAACTCTTCCGGTACATCGTCGTAGACAAAGCCTTCCATCATGCGGTGGAGCATGTGCCATGCGGTTGCCTCCCGGACTTCCAGATCCCGGTGTATCTTCATCGCCGAAATGGACTTGAGGTTGGTCATGAAATTATAGGCCAGCAATGTCCACTTCTCTACGGGAACTCTGGACGAGGCCATCAGTGTTCCGGTTTTAAGAGAAAAATACTTCCGGCAGTCCTTGCACCAGTAAGGCATGGATTTGTGGGTTGCGGTACTGGTCTCCGGACCCCCGCAATAGGGGCAGTGCCGTTCTTCGGGCCAGCGAAGGTCTGCCAGCCAGTCCGCGGCTTTCACCGGGTCTCCGAATTTTTTGACGGCTGAAACCATGCCTATTCCTTTACGATGCGCCCGTCCCGGACTGTTGACATATTCTTGGTAAATCATGACGGCTCTCCTTTCAACTGAAGAAAAGCCTAGCCGATTCTTTGATGTTTGTCAACTTAAGCGTATAGAGATGTTAGAGCAGGACATGGCCTATTGAGAAACCTTCTGTGATATGCTGAAACACTATATATAGTAATCCACAACATATAGTGGCCGTCAACTTAAGCGTATAATCCCCAAATTTTTTAACGATAGAAAGTCCGGTGCCGGGTCCGACACCTGTTACCAGGCATGTCTTCGTCATGTTGTTCCTTTTGTTCCTTATTTCAGGGAACATTGCCTATATGGTTCCCAATTAAATTCACATCGTACATGCCTCAGGATTCAGTGCAGGCGGCGCTTTTGTCGATTAACCGGCTTTGGCGAAAAAGCTGCGGCCCATATGCGCCGCTATAAACAGCGTGATAAAGGCGGCGATGACGGCCACACTATAGCCAATCACACCGAAAATATTCGACCCGCCCAGCACATTATCGGTGAACGACAAAGCACGGCTGCCCGAGGCATTGCCGAACCAGTAAAACACCGTATTGGCCCAACCGGCAAAAATGATGCCTTTTGAATAAAGCGCGGCACGGCCCCCCGCCAGTCCGCATTGCGGCAGGGCGAAAGCGAAAGCAATCATCATCACCGCATTCATAATGCCACCGGCATGGGCGCGCACCCAGCCCTCCGTAGTGCCGAACACGGCGATATCGACAAAGATCGTCGGCAGGATTTCCAACCCGCCAATCAGGCTAAAGGCCAGCATAAAGCCGGCCAGCAAGCCGATGACCAGCACATACATGGCGTGGCCCAAAAGTCGTTTTTGATAAGCGTCCATTTTTCCTTCCCGGTGTTTGCTGTCAATGTGTACTATCGGAGTTGCATGATCCGGCTCATGGCGGTGCGGTCTATGGCCAGTACATCGCCGCCCGCCGCATCATGTTTGCGCCAGGCAATCGCCACCGGGCTTTGCTGACGATTGGCCAGCGGATGATTGCGCGGATTATAGTTCTTACGGAATACGGGTATGGTCTGCCACGCCATATCGGCCAATGTCCTGAAGCAAAAGCCCATATATTTTGCAACGCCGAACGGGTTTTTCAGCCAGCCCTCGATGCGCGCCATATGGGCATAGGCTTTCACCGTCTCGCCGGCAATGTGCCAGCCGGCGGCGACAACCATATATTTGCGGTACCATTCGTGCCCGCCGTAAAGCGCGCGATACACATCATGCGCCACCGCGCCGTGCTCGACTTCCTCAACCTGATGCCAAACCCAAAGCGCTTTCATCACCGGATGGCTGTCGGCCATCCATTTGTCATAATTGCGCAGGATAATCAGCCCGGCCAGAAAGGTGAAGGTTTCATAACCGGCGGTGAAACCGACCATGCGCTTTTCGCTATCATGTCTGGCAGCATGGTCGAAATGCGCTTTCGCGGCGGCGTCCAGCTTGCCGGCTTTCGGATAGCGTCTGGCCATGAGTTTGTTGAAGGCGATGAAATTTCTTGCGTGATGGCCTTCCTGACCGCTCAACGCCACCATATCGCGGCGCAGCGTGTCGTCGGCGACCTTGTGTTTCACCGTGTTCATGGTGCGAACGAGATAGCGCTCAAAATACGGCACATGCAGGCCCAGCGCATTGATGAAGACAGAAAATTGCGGCGCGCTGTCGCTCCATACACAGTCTTCGGCGCTCAATCCGTCAATGTCGAAATCGAGCGGGCGCACCGGAAAATCATCCATCGGATGGTCAGAGGCAGTGTCTTTTCTTTTTTTCAACACGGCTTATGCTCGTTCCAGATTGTCAGACCCTTAAAAGGCCAATCGTGAGACAAATAATGGGCATGAGCGGCCAATAGGTCAAGATACAGCAAGAACGGCCCGGCAGGCCGGTTACACGGGAGCGGGATAAGCAGAATGGGAAAAAAGCCGTTTTTTGGCTGGTTTGTGCTGATTGGCGTTGGTTATAGCCTGTTTGTCGGGGCCGGCATGATTTTTTACGCCATGTCGGTGCTGCTGGAGACCATTGTTGCGGCGACCGGTTTTTCGGTCGCGCAAATATCTTTGGCCAATACGATATTTCTTGTCGCCGGTGGCTTTGCCGGTATCGCCGTAGGTGAACTGATTGCCCGCTATGACCCGCGTTGGACGGTGGTCAGCGGCACGCTGCTCATGGCACTGGTGTTCTGGCTGTTGCCCATGGCCGGGACGCTACCGCAAATTTATGCCGTCTATATCGCCCTCGGAATCGGTTTTGCGATGACGTCGCTGGTGCCGGCAACAACCCTGACGGCGCGCTGGTTTGTCCGCCGCCGCGCTTTGGCCATTGCACTGACCCATAGCGGGCTGTCACTGGGTGGTATTTTTCTGACCCCGGTGCTGGCCGAATTGCTGGCCGCCGAGGGGCTGCTGGCGATGCGCAATCCGTGGACGCTGGGGCTGATGCTGCTCAATGCGCCGCTGGCCATCCTGCTGATGCGACCCGACCCGCAGGCGATGGGGCTGACGCCGGATGGCGATGTCATCGAGCCGGATAGCGACCACCCGTCAACCCGGGGGATGGTGTTGGCCGACGCGGTGCGCAGCCGGTTTTTCCGGCTATTCGCCATTGCGTCCATATTGGCGATGATGACGCAGGTCGGCACGATTGCGCATATTTTTAAATGGGGACTGGAGCGGGCCGATAGCGATATCGCCGCCATCACCGTCGCCTCGCTGGCCTTTTGCTCGCTCGCCGGACGGCTGGTGTGCGGCGTGCTGCTGGACCGGATGAACCTGTTCCGCTTTGTGTTGGCGCTATATTTGCTGCAGGGCCTCGCCATGTTTGGCATGGCAATTGCTGAAGGCGGCGTATTTGTTCTGTCTATGACTGTGCTGTTTGGCCTGATGGTCGGCAATATTCTCATGGCGCAACCTTTGCTGGTCGGGGCGGCTTTCGGCATGCGCGACTTCCCGCGCATTTTGAGTGTGCAGCAACTGGTGATGAATGGCGGCGTGGCGCTCGGCCCTATCCTGATCGGGCTGTTTTATGATTTTGGCGGCGGCTATCAAAACGCCTTCATTTTTGTCGGCCTATGCAGCCTGATGGCTTTCGGCGCGCTGTGGCGGGCCGGCCCGCCGGAGCAGGTCATGGCACAACAGAGGCTTTCGTAAAAAATTACGACCGCTTAAGGTGCAAAAGAAGAGCAAATCCTAATTGAGCTATGGCGCGTCCACGAATATACCGGACAACCACATTCGGCATCCGGATACAAACCGCCAACGCCGGAGACGATCATCCCGATTGACCCGGATGAATCCACAGCATAGGCTTCCGCCATGACAATCAAATCAGTTTTTGACAAATTAGGGCCCCGTCCCCCCTGCGGTGAACTCATCGACTGGACTCTTCTGGATTATGACAAAGATGAAGGGCGGATCGAAATTTCATTTTCGCCTCCTGAAAGTTTTGCCAATCCGCGTGGTTTTATCCAAGGGGGTTTTTTGAGTGCCATGCTGGACGAAACAATGGGGGGAGTGGTGATTATCGCAACCGATGCAAAATTCGCACCAACGACGATATCCTTATCGGTAGACTTTATCCGTCCCGCAGCAATGGGGAAAGTGTTCGGGGTTGGAAAACTGGTCAATCTCGGAAAATCAATCGCTTTCATGGAGGCGGAACTGCACGGTATTGAGGGTAAATTATTGGCCAAATCACAAGCCAGTGCGAGATTGTTTCCGCTTTCAGCGGAATGAACTTATGAAGGTTGGAGATATAGTTGATAATTTTGTCGTTCCGCCACACCCTAAAGGCATTGTTTTAGATGGTGTAAGTGTAAGGTTGGAACCGTTAAAAGCAGACTTACACGCTAATGATCTGTTCGAATCATATTCCATTGATGAAGAGGGGGCGAATTGGCACTATCTGTCTTATGGTCCATTCGACACGCTTCAGAGTTTTTCAACGTGGTTAAAAGAACAAGAGTCAAAGGACGACCCGACATTTTTCTCCATTTTCAGAAAAACTGACGAAAAAGCAGTTGGGGTAGCGGCTTATTTACGCATAAACCCGGATCATGGTTCAATTGAAGTTGGAGGTATAAACTATTCCCCTTTGCTCCAACGCACAAAAGAGGGCACAGAAGCTATGTATCTCATGATGAAGTGGGTATTTGAAAATGGTTACAGAAGATACGAATGGAAATGTAATGCCCTCAACCTTAAAAGCAGAAGTGCCGCACAGCGTTTAGGATTTTCCTACGAGGGGGTTTTTAGACAAATGATGATAACAAAGAGCAGGAATAGAGATACTGCCTGGTTCGCCGCTATAGACAAAGAGTGGGAAGTATTAAGTCCATGCTTCACAAAGTACCTATCTGATGAAAATTTTACTGATGATGGTAAGCCAAAGATTTCACTGTCGTCGCTTACACAACCATTACTGTATAAAAAAGACGATATGGATTTTAGTTGATAGACACACCAATAAGATCAATCGCCATTTTCTGTGGTTCTGCATCAGGCTCTAAGCCCGTCTACGGTGATGCGGCGACGGCATTAACTGGCGTGTTGGCCGACCGGAATATCTCTGTTATCTCCGGCGGAGGCAAAGTCGGCCTGATGGGTAAAATTGCAGATGCGTGCCGTCATTTTGGAGTTCACCACACAGGCGTTATGTCCGGCAATCTCATAGAAAACGAGATATTGAGTGATGGGCTTGATAAAACTATTCGCGTGCAAACGATGCATGACAGAAAGCGGACAATATCAGAATTATCAGACGGCTTTGTCGCCTTGCCGGGCGGCCCCGGTACATTTGAAGAAATACTCGAACAATGGACGTGGGCGCAACTTGGTCTGCATAAAAAACCGTGCGGCCTGTTAAACGTTGAAAGTTACTTTGATCCGCTTATCAAAATGTTTTCACAAATGGCCGAGCAGGGGTTTTTGAGTAAGCAATATCTCGACATGTTTATTATTAGCGATGAACCGGCTGCACTCATTGAGGCGTTTCAGTCCTATAACCCGCCGCCGTCCAAATGGAGTTCTTCCTATGGGGACCGCAGCTCCACACCGCAGACGTAAGGCTTACGCCCGGCCTCAATCCGGCATTGACAGACTGTAAAAACGATTCTGTCTACCCGTCGGCTCCAGCCGTGACGTTATTCACCGCCGCTTTCTTTATCCGGAGTTGTACTTTCCGTCATTGCGGTACTACGCCAGTTATCCATATCAATAAAGACATCATCATCAAACTTTCTTAAATCCATAAATTCCAGTCCTTTGTAAAAGCGCAGGGGATATTGGGTAATAAGAACACTTTCAACCTCCCGGCTGCTAATAATGAAAAAATGGTAACCAAACAGATGCAGCAAAGGATTCATATAAGATGTGCGTTCCGGCACCAGCAGCCAGAATATTATTAGCAAAAGCACAAAGACAAACGCATCAGGTGCAAGAAACGCCAGAACACAGGAGATCAGATAGGGTATGGAGTAAGACTCATGATGCCGGTACATACGGTCTATAGCCCCCTCCGATATGGAAGTTTTCGCCATCAACCGCGTACCAAGATAGGCCATATAGGTCGCCAGTAACACCAAACACAACAAGACCAGCGCTACCGCAAAATTGGCCCCCTGGGCAACAATAAATACCCAGACTGCCGGCAACAATGCCGTAGTTTTGAAAATTATCTTTTTCACTTCATCATTTCCTTATCAAGTTCTGCCGCCGGGCAACTCCAAAGGTGCGCCAGACACGACGCCGTAAATACGTCGAGCCGTCTCATTATCGGTTTCATGGTGCAGGGAACATTTAATTTTGCCCTTTTTCAACCGATTCTGCCCATAAAACAACCAGATTTTACCCGCAGGTCCATAAGCGATTGTTTTATGGATATAAAAAAAACCCCGCTTTTGCAAACTGTTTTTGAAACCATCCTGATGACATAACGGGTAGTCTATTGCTTTACGGGTTACTCTGCCCTAAATGCTCTTCTTTTTGTCCTTATTATCCTTATTGTCTTTTTTGCCGTTTTTCTTACCGGAGCCTGGGACGATGGCCCCGGACGGAGATACTATGGTGCGCTCTCGCTTGTTCCGGTTCGGTTTAGTGGTGTAAAACTTTGCCATTCAGGTGTCGCTGACACCAAACTCTCCGGTCTTGTTCATTTCATAGCCGGGTTTTGAGTACGTTTTTATGGCATATCCGGTTTATGCTCCCCGAGAACAGTAATGTAGCGTGAGAGATATGGGAATAAATCATGAGTGTCATTGTAAGACTTGCTAAAACGGAAGATCAACAGCGGTGTTCAGAGCTGCTTAATGTTCTTGCCGATGCCACCTCCGATTCCCATACAACGTTCAAACCGGAAACTTTTGAACGGTTAATTTCCAATGAGAGAGGCAGTCTGGTCGTCGCCGAAGAAAATGGAAATGTCCTTGGGATGGCCTCTGTTTCTTTCAACTTTGCCTTGAGGTATGACGGAGAATACTGCCAATTAGAGGAACTGGTTGTTGATCAGGATGCCAGAGGAAAGAACATTGGCGGGTTGTTAGTTGAAGAAACCATCAGACTGGCAAAGATAAGAGGGTGCAAAGAGTTCGGGCTTTATATTCTCGAATCCACCAGACACAATCAAACTTTTTATGAGAAGTACGGTTTTATTAAAGTGGGTGAAGAGATGAGACAACGACTATAAATCAAATTATAAATTAAAGTTCCGACACCGCTACCGGACAGCAATGAATGTATTCAGCACCACCCCGCACGGACCACCGTTATAGAACCGCGCCGGACTTCGCTTTCTAATTGCTTAAATCAATCGCCGGATTGCGGTCAAAGAAATTACGCGGTTTCAAAATAATCTCATCTACTTTTGACGGCATAACCGGCCAGTCTTCCGCCATGGGCGCGTGATGAAAGCCCAAAGTTGCCCAGGCAACAATATCGTTGCCGCCGAGGGTTTCGTTATCGGCAACATATTCCGGTATACCCAGCCAGGGTGCGGACTGGTTAACCGCAATGCCGGAGGCAAAAATTTCATTGCGTTTGAAACGCGTAACCCAGAGGTTTTTCCGCACCCAATGGGCCCGCTTAAACACCTCATCCGCCGGCGTGACCAGAGGTTTGATAGTCGGCATCATCAGCTGATATCCGGTCGGGTAACCCATCGCATTTTTCTTATTGCTGCTTGAAAACAACAAAAGCGCAGGCCGGGAGGCCAGCATAATTGTTTGTGCCGTTTGCTCGTCTCTTATTTTTTGCGGGATGATCTGCCAGATACCACTGCGCAGCGCACTATTCGGCTGCGGCACCGGCTGTAGGCGCAAACGGGTGAAGTCATTATCAACACCGTCAATATCGAAATCGATGCGGTAACTGAAAAAATGATCATGATTAACACCGAGGCGGTGCGGTGCAATCAGCGTGCCGGTTTGCGTTTCCTGCGCCGCCGTCCCATCCTCCAATGAGGCGGACAGAACCCCTTTGGCCGCATCGATACCGGTTGAGATTAGCCGGATGCGCAACTGCCCGTTCTGGGCAAAAACATAGTCCTGAAAATAATCATAATTGCCGATGGTCGCGACCATGCGCACCACCAGTTCGGTAGCCGTGCGCGATTGATGTGTCTCTATTCCCGGAATGCCGGCCAGAACCGTCTCGTCGTGCCGCCAGACCGGATAACCGGGATCGTGCTCAAAAATGCAAATACGGTTGGCCGCTTCAAATGGTGCACCATTCGGCAGATGCAAAGTCACATTGAAAAAATCAGCGTGCGACGGGCAATCGGCCTGCTGCAATTCAGTTGCCAGATTACCGAATCCATATTCCCCCATATCGAAATAAGCACGGTAATACCAGTTCGGGTCATTATCATGGTATGGCACGAACATTTCCGACATGGCAATTTCATACGCAACCGAGCGCAAGCCCGCCCCGGTCTGATGACCAACGCGATTGAGCACCGTGCCCTGACGTGCATCAAAGCGCAGACGGAACTGCCAGCCCTGCCAATCAATACGGCTGCCACGCAGGCGATAATTAACGCCCTGAGGGCGCGTATTGACCACAGGCCGTAATGCGGGGCGGGCGCCGCTTGTAAATTCATCAGGGTCCAGATCATGCGGCGGCGGTGTTTTGCCGGCCATTGTGTCCGTCACCTCGACAAATTCGCCTTTGCCGAGATTATAGAGGAATGCCAGCCCCTCAACCGGACGGGCGTAAATGTTACTGCTCGGCAAACCCGTGCCGTCCGTACCGGCAATATTGAAGCAGTCGAGACGGACAATGCGGTCATTTCTGACATCAACTTTATCAGAAAAGAAACGGCCAATCGTGCGCGGCACACAAAGGCCCTCACCCGCTTCAACGCCGCGTTTTTCAAGCGCCGCAATAATGACCGTATCTTCCATCATGCTCGTAATCAACGGCTGCAATTCACCGGTGCTGGACAACATGGGCTGACCGCGGGTGATTTGTGTGTTGTTCAACAGGCGCCCCGACATCAGGTCAACCTCAGCCAGCCGCGCCGTACCGTCTGCCAGAAACGTCACCTCGGCGGCTCGTCCGGCCGGTTCCCCTTCGCGCCAGTTAAGGGCTTCCTGTTTCTCGGGTTGTTTCAAACTGATCCGGGTGAAAAGCACGTCTTCGCCATACGTGGCTTTGATGACTTCCGCCGCCGACGCATATTCCGGTCCGGTCAGGGAGTCCCAGGGTGATGCCGTTAATGGCAGTTCGGCCACCAGTGTTTTCTGTTTTTCTTCAACGGACAGATAGGTCCAGCCAAAGGCTGCAATCAGAGCAACGGCTATAAGCAAAGCCAGATAGAACAACGTTCGCATATCAATTTCTCCCTTTCAGCAGACAGTCTGGACATATGATGCCTGAGATTATATGAAGAAGTAAAGAGATAGTAAGCCGTTATGAAAAAAGCAGCCGACATTTATATTGATCCCACTTACCGCATAGGAGCCAGAAAGCGCTCAATAGAACTCTATGAAAGAAGCATACCGGAGACGAAGCGGCGGATTGAGTACACGGAAAACAAAATTAAAACAATCAAAGCCGGTAATATCGACAAGGTTCCTAAAAAAGACGACATACGTTTAATAAGGTCGCTTGAAAAGCAGCTTTCATACGCGAAAGAAAATTTGTCAAGCACGGAAAACAGGATTGATGAACTCAAAAAAGAGATAGAAGAGATTGAGGCCGGGAATATCTAATCGCGTCGGTTCGGTGAGCGGCCGGCACCGCCGTTATGAAATTTCCTTCATGAACGCGTATATTTTATGAACGGCGTTTTAACCCCTATCTCATCATATAGTTTTCGGGCATTAGAATTGAAATCCTGTGTCATCCAGTAAACACCTTTTGCGCCCTTCTCATCAGAACGCGCATAAATCTGTTGAATAAGTTTTCCGGCGATCCCTATCCTTCTATAGCGTTTATCAACATAAAGGTCCTGAAGGTAACACGTCTTTTCCTCCTGCCAGAGATGCACATGATAGAGACAATGAACAATGCCGGCAGCATTCCCGTCGGCAAATGCCATATATCCCTCACAAGCATCAAAATCATCATTAACAAGGCGGGAAAACGTTGTAGAAAATATCTCTTCACTTCCGGTGGTTTCATAAAAGTCCAGATAAGCTGCCCACAGAGGTGCCCAGCATTCCTTATCACCTGCGGATAACTTTCTTATAGAAATATCACCTGTTACCATCTGTTTCCGTTACATCCTCTCCACCTTCCGGCCCGTAGAATATTACCCAGGTTTCCATTTCATCACCAAAATCTACAAACTTATGGGGCATGCCCGCAGGGACAAACAAAAAGTCTCCCGTTTTAAAATCCGTTTCTTCGTCCCCCATGATAAATTTGCCCGTACCACGTGTTATTACATAACATTCATCCCGGTCATGAGGTTTTTGGCGATCTTCTTTCTTTGGACTATACAGTTCCACCTGAAGTTGCCCGCGCTCAAACCCTGTATGAAAACGTTTACCGGCATTTTCAGGAATATTTAAGCGCATATCCTCCGGTGTCAGTTTCATTCCTTTTGCGGACGGTTTATGTTTTTTCATGCTACACCTTGTCTCATTCTGTAGATTGATGCCGAAGGCCGGATGCTGTCAAATGAGTTAGGGTATCATGCCGCATTTAGAGGTGGAACACGGTGCCTTGTGAACCAGACTGAGGAAGTTTATGCGGGTTTCGACCATATCTCTGTTTGCTGCACTTGCTCTTTGTAGCGTTCTTGCCTCCTGCGGCGGCGGCGGGGGCGGAGCACCGTCGGGTGGCAACTCCGGAGGCGTAACACCGCCCCCGGCAACCCAAACCTGTGGTACCGGCAGCACGTCTTCGTGCATCCATGGCTGTATAAGAAGTGACGGCGGCCCCGATGTCGCCCGTGATAGAACGGCACCCGGTTCAGTAAACCTGACCTGTAAGCGGGAACCGGCACAGACCTGCCAGTGCACACATGGCTGTACGGTCAGTACAGGTGGCGAACTTGTTAACAACGCTCCGCTGACAAATCTTTCAACCACAACAACAACAACGCTGACCTGTAAGCCCGAACCGACCCAGACCTGTTTGTGCACTGGGGGCTGTAGAAGTAGCGCCGGCGGCAATGTCGCCCACGGTAGAACGGCACCCGCTTCAGCAAGGCTGACCTGTGTGGCTGAAGCGAGCCCCCAAACCTGTAGTAGTCCACAGGGCTGTATGGACAGTGATGGCTACTTCGTAGCCTTCGGTAGTGCCGTATCCGCTTCAATAACTCTGATCCCGTTGGGGGCGGCGACACAAACCTGTGGTACCGGCAGCACGTCTTCGTGCATCCATGGCTGTATGACCACTACAAACACCCTCGTAGCCAATGGTGGTGTGGCAACAGCTTCGGAAACTCTGAGGTGTCAGCTTGACCCGAACCCCCCGATCTGTGGTCAGTCAAGCGGTACGGCCGATTGCACCTTTGGCTGTACGGCCAATGGAAGCGTCTACGTACCCCTTAACACCGCGGCACCTGCTTTAACAACCACAACAACCCTGACCTGCAGGACCGAAGCACCGCCGGGCATGCAGATCTGTGAGTGTTTCCATGACTGTACGGGCGATGACAGCAACGAATACAACAACAATGCTCTGGCATCTGATTCTGTAAGGCTGACCTGTAAGACCGAAGCGGCCGAGATCTGTAAGTGTGCATTTGGCTGTACGGTCAGTGGCGGTGAACATGATGGTGACGATGTCCTTAAGGATGCCATGAAACCCCTTTCAGAAACAGCTACATCAGAGCTGATGTGTAAGTCGCAATCCCAGACCTGCAGTTGTGAATTTGACTGTGAGGACAGTGACGGCACCACCGTGAGACGTGGCTCCACAGCGTCCGATACTAACCCTCTGAACTGTAAGTCAAGAAGCCAGACCTGTAATTGTGACTTTGGCTGTACGACCAGTGACAACCGCGATGTCGTCAATGAAGGCACAGCGTCCGATACGGAAAGCCTGATGTGTAAGTATGACCCGAACCGTCCGATCTGTAATTGTGCATTCGGCTGTACGAACGATAACGGTCCCGATCTCATGAAGGATGAAACGGCCCCGGCAGCAACTACCAATACGAAGCTGACCTGTAAGACTGACCCGGACCCGCCGGAATGCGGGACGGTAGCAAGCGGCACGGACAGTTGTGACATGACCCTTGGCTGTGAGACCGTTGAGGGTAGTATCTACGTACCCCATGGCAGAGCGGCAGAAGCTCTAATGACGGAAACAACGCTGCAATGCAGGACCGGACCGCCACCGGGCTTCCAATTCTGTGAGTGCACACATGGCTGTACGAGAGATGACGGTCAGCCCGCTATTAATGACCGTGAGTTGGCGCCCGTGGCAACAGGGCTGACCTGTAGGGGCGAACCGAATCCCCCGGTCTGTGGTACGGCACCCGGCACAGCTTCGTGTGGCTTTGGCTGTACGAGCGATGCCACCCCGCCGCAGACCTTAATGTCCGGCGACACGGCGGACGCTTCAACAACCGGCATAACAACGCTGTCCTGTCAGTCTCGAACCCTGACCTGTGGTTGCGACTTTGACTGTACGGACAGTAGCGGTGCTACCGTGGCCCTTAACGCCACGGCGACCGATACGGTAGACCTGACCTGTAAGGAAAACCCGAGCCCTCCGACCTGTGGTCAGACAAGCGACACGACCGCCTGTGCCCATGGCTGTATGGA
>JBAJNM010000016.1 GCA_036881865.1 Parvularculales bacterium
CCATTGCCCGGGACAAACCACGGAGCCGAATAGTGCATCTGATAAGATGCGCCCTCTTTAGCGCCTATAAGGCTGCGTCCGAAGCCACCACTTAGATACATGTCATGATCTTCAATGAAGTCATTGGCGTCCTCTTCACCGAAGGCTTCAATGCGAACCCGTCCGCCGACCCGCAGGCCATTTTCAAGGACAGCATCGGCGTCAACGACAATACGGCCAAAGCCCAGTTTCGCCTGGGTCTGGGAATATTCGTCTACCGATTCCTCCGTTGCTGCTTCTGTCTGAGTCCAATAAAGGGTGTTGGCGCCCCCTGTAGGGAGTGTCATAGAGACGTGGTTCTCTTCTCCCTTTTCCACGTCTCCTTGTTTAGGCTCAAAGGGATTTTCCGCACCCCTGTCATGGTCACAGAGTCCGAAAGTATCCATCATGGCGGGGTTGCCCCGCGGCGAGAAATCCGGACCACATTCGACGCCACGAATGAGGACAGCCGGGGTCTCCTGACCCAGATTATGACGGTGCGACGCATTAGCGGCATTCCAGTCAAAATTTGCGGGAGCTGAGCGCAGGCTATATTTCTCTCTGGACGCTGCCGTTACATTATCATCGGTATCTGCGACATAGAAGCCACCGTTCATATTACCGCTGACTTTAACGGACAATTCTGCCGCCACACCCGGAGCCGCGATTAAACCCGCAGTTGCCAGCGCCGTACTGCCCAAAAGCATCTTTCTCATAGTTTGCCCTTCCTTCTTTTGACCTGTTAGTCTTTAAAATAGACCCAGATTTTTAGCCCCTGTGACTGTTTCCGGTTAGTTGATGTCTGAGATTCGATTCTTTTTATCACCCTTCCCTGATAAGTGCTACCTAAAAAAGCCCCTTCTCCCCCAAATATATACCGGCATCTTAGCCCGTAAGATAGTATGTTTCCAGCTGGAGATATGGATGGTGATTACCCGTTAAAACTATATGAGTCCCCAAAAGAGGCCGGATTCTTATAGAATCCGGCATTTTTGTTGCCTTTGTTGATTTCTTTCCCTTTATTAGAAGGAGATATTCATGACAATATCCGCCACGGTTTGGTCTCGTGTGAGTCTCCCTGTGCATCGCGTAGCGCTCCGCAATAAGGTAATCCGCATGCCGGCTCTGTCGCAGGGTCAACAGCAAGGCGCAAGCGAGCTGGCTGCTCTGGTTTAGCAGCCGCGAAGCGCAGCCAGAACGGTGGATGCTTTGACATCGTAGGCTTTTTGCAAATAAAAAAAGCCCACTTCGTCTCCTCACCGCAGGGCTAAATCTGCCGGTGGCCGATTTAACGGATCTCCAACAGATATACATAACGTGACCCGCATCCCGGTATATTAAACGTCTACGGGGAGGGTCCGTCCAGATTTGAAATATATTTCGCCAACCCCTCATCAACCTGCCTGTAAAAACTTTCATCTATATAAGGGGCCAGCATGAAGGCACCTTTTTGCAAGCCTCTGGCGATTTCCTGCGGACTTGTCTGATCGGGGGAGCTCCTGATTTCCGCATGACGTGGCCACGCGCTCCATAACACCCACATGCTCTCGGCCAGATAGTCACACGATTCCCGATCAACCCTGACCGGACCCGGATTGTGTTCAAAAAGATTGTCCAGCAGCCGGCGGATAGCCTCAATGCCTTCATTGGTCAGTTCCCTGAAACTGTTTTCCAGTTCCGGCGAGCGGTGCGCGAGTTCATGCCCTGCCGATATGACAAATCGGTAGCGCCACAGGATGGCCCCCCCGTTGCAATAATAGTTGACGGCCTGCGCCGGCATGACCGGTCCGAAAGCCGGCAATGCTAAAATGTCAAGCAATTCTGAACGCAATTGATTGACGATTTCCAGGGCAATTTCGGAGAAATTATTAAAGTAGTAGTAGATATTGCCGGGGCTGATGCCGGTATGCTCGGCAATTTGTGCGGTGCCTATATTGGCTCCATGCAGATTTATTAATTCAATGGCGGCTTCAATAATACGTTCGCGGTTACCACTGCGTTGTCCTCGTGGTTTGGTGATGGCCTGGCTCATAGAGGTTTTCATGCCGATTTTTTAGATTAAGAGTCCATAGATTAAATAAGTCTGTAAATAAACTATACACTCTATATCTTATATCAAATAATTTTTTTTTAGAAAAACAGGTTTAGTTTTTGATACAGGGAGGTTGAGATAACTCTGGTTGCCTGTGGTGGCGGTGGAGGTATGATGGTGTCTTCAGGAACAAACATGACGACCATGACGACGCTACCCGTTAGTCGTACACTTCCTGACAAACATACCGTTACACTGTCGGCGTCAGACCAAACCTGCATGTGTACACATGATTGTATGACCGGTGATGGTACTTCCGTAGACCGTAGCGGCACGGCCGCCTTCAACGTGGAGATGGTTGTCATAAAGAGCGTAAACCTCTTTGTTGCCGGTGCGTCAAGCGGCAATATCTTGATCTCATGGGAGACATTCTCAGAACCGGTGTTAACCGGGATGACCGCACCGGCACTGGTGCGTGCAGCGTGTTTGGCCGTCAGATGCGCTTTGATTTGAACGAGGGCTTTTCCGCTACTGACCACACGGAAGTTGCATGTTAAGTCCATCATCCACGAATTGTTGTGGTTCTTGTCCGGTGATACCAATGTCAAAACCCCACAGGAAAACGGAGTGAGCATTTGGGATGAATGGGCTGATGAGAAGGGTAATCTGGGTCCCATCTACGGGCATCAGTGGCGTTCCTGGACCGCGCCTGATGGCGAAACCGTTGATCAGATTGAACAGGTCATCTCTTTGATTAAAACGGACCCCAACTCCCGGCGCCTACTCGTAAACGCCTGGAATGTAGGTGAGATTAAAGACATGGCCCTCCTGCCTTGTCATTGTCTGTTTCAGTTCTTTGTGGCGGAAGGGCGGCTGTCCTGCCAGCTATATCAGCGCTCGGCAGATTTCTTTTTAGGAGTGCCTTTTAACATCGCCTCTTACGCACTGCTCACCTCCATGATAGCGCAGGTGTGCAATCTGAAGCCGGGCGAGTTCATTCATACGCTGGGTGATACCCACATCTACAAGAACCATTTTAAGCAGGCGCGCAAACAAATGACGCGCATTCCTAAGCCCTTGCCGGTGTTGTTTATGAACTCTAACATCAGGAACATCTTTGACTTTCGCTATGAGGACTTCCGGATTGTCTATCCGGGCCACAATACGGAGGCTACGCAACGGTGCTTGAAAAAATGGAGGGAAGCGCCGGAACTGCCGGTGGGTGATAAGGCCGTAGACACGGCCAATAAGAAAAGCCCGTCTTCGCCTATCTCCGCACCGATCTCGGTGTAGGCTGCGCAAACATTGGCAACGGGAATAAATCAATTTTGGTCTTAAGTATATAATTTCCTAAAAAGGGCCTGTGGGTAGACAAGTATAGTGTTCCCTTTTTTACGTTTAGTGCGTTAGTTCAAAGGCCTCTTCCCATGTGCCCTGTGTGGCGGCCCGGGAATATTCTGTAGCGCGGCCTTCAAAGAAGTTGACATGCTCAATGCCATTGAGCATCGCATCCATCCATGGCAGGGGATTATCGTCAATCTGATAGGCGGGCTTTAATCCCAACTGCACAAGGCGGCGGTCGGCGATATACCGGATATAGTCCTTAACCTCCTGACCGGTTAGCCCTTCTACGCCGCCCATTTCGAAGGCAAGGTCAATAAAGGCATCCTCATGGCTGACGATCGTATCGCAGGCCCCGTAAATCGCCTTCCGCAAATCAGGGGTCCAGATATCCTGATTCTCATCAATGAATGTGCGAAACAGCCGGATAATGGAATTGGTATGAAGCGTTTCATCCCGCGCTGACCATGTAACTATTTGCCCGACGCCTTTCATTTTATTAAAGCGGGGAAAGTTCATGAGGATGGCGAAACTGGCGAACAGTTGCACCCCTTCCGTAAAGCCCCCAAACACGGCCAGAGTCTTGGCTATGTCCTCTTTGGTTGCCACACCCCATGTGCGCATATAGTCATATTTGTCTTTCATCTCGCCATATTTGAGAAAGGCTTCATATTCCACTTCGGGTATGCCGATTGTATCCAGCAGATGGCTATAGGCGGCGATGTGAATGGTCTCCATGTTGGAGAACGCCGCTAACATCATGGTGACTTCGGTCGGTTTGAATACCTGCGAGTAGTGCTTCATATAGCAATTGTTGACCTCAACGTCCGCCTGCACAAAAAAGCGAAAAATCTGAGTGAGAAGATTGCGCTCGGCATCGGTCAGGTTGCGGCGCCAGTCTTTGACGTCTTCGGCCAGAGGCACTTCTTCCGGTAGCCAGTGAATACGTTGTTGTGTAAGCCAGGCGTCATACGCCCAAGGATAACGAAACGGTTTATAGACCAGACGTTCTTCCAGTAGCGACATGCTGCGACTCTCTCCTCATGTGAATCATGTGATTTGCGGGTGTTAAGATTACCCTACCGGCAGTGATTAGCCTACTGGCAATTTTACTGACAACTTAGACACTCATCGTTGCTATAGTCCGGCACTTCTGCCGTATCGGCCCGTTGTATAGACAAGGATCGGCAATAGTAGAGGCTTTTGACGCCATTTTTCCATGCCCTGTGATGCAGCATGTGCAGGTCACGCTTGTGAACGTCCGCCGGTAAGAAGACATTGAGAGACTGAGCCTGATCAATCATCTCCGAGCGGTCGGCGGCCAGATCAATAATCCATCGCTGGTCCAGTTCAAAGGCCGTCTTGAAGACGTCTTTTTCATCTTGAGTGAGGCAGGCCAGATGCTGAACGGAGCCGCCGTTAATGGTAATGGATGACCATACCTCTTCATTGTTTTGTCCTTTCGTCTCCAACAGGGTTGTCAGGTGACGATTGCGCACATTAAAAGAGCCGGACAGAGTTTTGTGCGTGAAACTATTGCCCGCGATGGGCTCAATGCCGGGACTGGTTCCCCCGCAAATAATGGAGATGGAGGCCGTGGGCGCTATCGCGGTTTTATAGGAAAAGCGCTCCATGATGTTGTAGTCGGCGGCATCGGGGCAGGGGTCGCGTTCTTCGGCCAGTTTGCGGGAGGCGGCGTCGGTACTCTCTTTAATATGAGAGAAAATCTTCTTGTTCCATACTTTCGCCATGACCGACTCGAAAGGAATCATCTTGCCCTGAAAAAAAGAATGAAGACCCATAACACCTAAGCCCACGCTCCGCTCGCGCATGGCGGCATATTTTGCCCGTTCCATAGAGTCCGGCCCGCGATTGATAAAGTCTTCCAGAACATTATCCAAAAAGCGCATGACGTCTTCAATAAATTGAGAATCGCCGGACCATTCATCAAACTTCTCTACATTAAGAGAAGAGAGACAACAGACCGCCGTGCGCTCCTGATCCAGATGGTCAATACCTGTGGGCAGGGTAATCTCGCTGCACAAATTAGATGTTTTAATTTCCAGCCCGGCCAGTTTATGTTGCTCGGGGCGGGCGTTGTTGACGGTATCTTTGAACACAAGATAAGGCTCACCGGTCTCAATGCGTGCGGTGAGCAGACGAATCCAAAGTGCCCGCGCCGATATTGTCTGAGTAGCCGTGCTATCCCGCGGACTGATGAGTGCCCAATCGGCATCTTCTTCTACAGCCCTCATAAAGGCATCTGAGATTAACACCCCATGATGCAGGTTGAGAGCCTTGCGGTTGGGATCGCCGCCAGTGGGACGGCGAATTTCTATGAACTCTTCAATTTCCGGATGATCAATGGGCAAATAGACTGCCGCCGACCCCCGTCGCAAACTGCCCTGACTGATGGCAAGGGTGAGGGAGTCCATCACCCGTATGAACGGAATGATGCCACTGGTTTTGCCGTTGCGTCCGACCGCTTCACCGATAGAGCGCAGATTGCCCCAATAACTGCCGATGCCGCCACCCTTGGCGGCCAGCCAGACATTTTCGTTCCACAACTCAACAATGTCTTCCAGACTATCGTTAGCCTCGTTGAGAAAACAGGAAATCGGCAACCCCCGCTCGGTGCCTCCATTGGAGAGAATGGGTGTTGCGGGCATAAACCACAGCCGGGAGATATAATCATAAAGCCGCCGGGCGTGGTCGGTATCATCGCCATAGTAGGAGGCAACACGGGCAAATAAATCCTGGAATGTTTCGCCAGTTAGCAGGTAGCGGTCTTGCAGGGTGGCCTTGCCGAAGTCCGTTAAGAGAGCATCGCGTCCGCGGTCCACCGACACACCGCTACGCGCTTCCAACTGAACAATCTGGTCTCGACCAAACAGAGTCTCTTCTACGTCTGTAGCACCATTATGAACGGCCTGACTGTGAGGTGGCTGAATAAGGTTGGTTACAACATTGTTTTCAATTTGACCGTTGTTCATGTTTCCATTTCCTAAACCATCGGTGTCTGCGGCCTCATTATTGTTGAACTCATCACCGTTAAAGCCATCAAGTTTAATACCTAGTTTATCGGTATCTCGAAACATTAGCGATACTCCCTCCTGTGCATTTTGTCCCAATCCATCTTAAGCCACCCTAATTCTTGCACTTTCTCTGCCATGCTACGGGTCCCTCCCGGGTGTTGTGTGTGGCGCTGTGGATGGCATTGTGGGTAATCTCGGGCATTGTGTCGTTGTTGTGTTGTCTCATGGTGTCATTGCGGCTGCAGCGTTGGTAATCGCCGAGGCTGTGGATAATCCCTGAGCATTGTGGATAACTCCTTTTTTGCCGTCTGACTCCCCTCTGTCGAATAGTATGGTTAACCATCCGGAAGGAAGGCAGTATTTCTATTGATCGCTACCGTCAGCCGCTTGACCGACCTCCGCCGACTCATTGATTGGCCCTTGCAAGAGACCCCCGTTGATTTTCCCTTCCCATCATAGACGGGAAGAAATCACCACCAGATATAGTATATCACCCCCATCCAATAGTCAACAAGTAGTATGTCAGTCCCGCCCGGAAAAATGGCTGGCAATCTGCCCTGTCAACCACCATTGGCGTAAATTTACCGTATTTTACGCCATACAAATTTTCTTTTTTGGTGCGGCCTTCCCCTGCGTGGCTTTGCCCAATATGGTAAAGGCCGTTTTATAAGGGGGGGTTCCCCCGGAAAGAGATCGCATGACATCCTCAGAATACCGCCAGCCGTATCCTTCCATAGAGCCCTATGCCTCCGGCATGTTGCCGGTTTCTGATGGTCATACGATTTATTATGAAGAGTGCGGTAATCCTGATGGCAAGCCTGTGGTGATTGTTCACGGTGGCCCGGGAGGCGGATGCAATGCGGGGATGCGTCGCCTTCATGATCCGAAGGCGTATCGCATTATTTTATTTGACCAGCGCGGCTGTGGCCGTTCCACGCCCTATGCATCATTGGAGAACAACACTACGTGGCATTTGGTTGCGGACATGGAGCGGTTGCGGGAGCACTTGGGTATTGAGAGGTGGCAGGTGTGGGGAGGTTCCTGGGGTTCAACGTTATCGTTGGCTTATGGGGAATGTCATCCTGACCGGGCGAGCGAGTTGATCTTACGGGGTATTTTTACTTTGCGGCGTGAGGAATTGTTATGGTTTTACCAATATGGTGCTCATGCGCTTTATCCTGATGCGTGGGAGGGTTATGTAGCTCCGATTCCGGAGGTTGAGCGGGACGATATGATGGGAGCTTATTATAAGCGCCTGACGGGGGATGACCCTGAGGAACAGTTGGCCTGTGCGCAGGCGTGGAGCATGTGGGAGGGGTCTACGATTTCACTACGGGAGAGTGCAGACCGTGTTGCGGCTTTTGGTCGTGAACGTTATGCGTTGGCATTTGCCCGTATCGAGTGTCATTATTTTGTTAATGGCGGTTTTTTGGAGCGTGATGATCAGTTGATTGCGGATGTTGGTAAGGTGCGTGACATTCCCGGGGTTATAGTTCAGGGCCGTCACGATGTTGTAACGCCGATGATGACGGCGTGGGATTTATCCCGTGCGTGGCCGGAGGCTGATTTTCGTATTGTTCCGGATGCGGGTCATGCGTTGACGGAGCCCGGTATTACTTATGAGTTGTTGACGGCTAGCGACGGGTTCCGGTAGTGGAGCATTGCGCGATGCGATAAAACGGAGCGCCCGCACTCTCTTACAATAATTGGCTTTAATAATTGGCGCGGTCGGTCAGGGCACCGTCTACAATCATATTAATGCCGGTGGTAAAGGAAGACCGGGGGCTGGCAAGAAAAGTAGCCGCATTGGCAATATCTTCAGGAGTGGCCATACGCCTCATAGGGTTGCGGGCCATAGTGGTTTTAAACAAATCCGGCATGTCTTTCTCCACCATGTTCCACACGCCGCCCTCAAAATAAACTGTACCGGGAGAGACAACATTGGCGCGTACATGATCCCCCGCCGCCTGTTTAGCAACACCCTTAATATAATGTATAAGCGCTCCTTTGACAGCACCATAAGAGGAAGGTTCCGTAGCACTAACGGCGGATACGGAACCGATAGCGATAATTGCTGCATCTCCCGTTTTTGATGCCGATTGTTTGAGGTGTGGCATGGCCGCATCTACGGCTGCTACCGCACCCAGAATATCCACATTCATATTGCGCTGCCATGCATCAGCACTGTTGCCGATGGCCATAGCGCCGGCGTTGGAAACCAGAATATCAAGTCCATCCATATCAAGGGCGGTCCGATCTACCCACGCTCCAAGAGCGTTGCTGTCTGCGATATCTACCGCCATTCCCATGGCTTTGACACCCTGACTTTCAAAATCAGCAACTCTTTCCGCCACCTGTTCGCCATTACGTGCGCACAGTGCCAGAGTGCACCCTTCTGCCGCCAGAGTTTCGGCAATGGCGCGGCCGATGCCACGGGTTGCCCCCATGACAATGGCCTTTTTGCCTGTCAGTTTCAAGTCCAAGGAAGAATATCCGTAAGGTTACGTTAGCAGACCTCAAACAGGCCTGCCGCACCCATGCCACCACCGATGCACATAGTGACCACCACGTTTTTAGCACCACGGCGTTTGCCCTCAATCAGCGCGTGGCCTGTAAGACGCGCACCGGTCATGCCATAGGGATGACCAACAGCAATAGAGCCGCCATTAACGTTATATATCTCATTGTCAATGCCGAGTGTATCGCGACAATATAGACACTGGCTGGCGAAGGCTTCGTTGAGCTCCCATAAGTCAATGTCACCTACCTTGAGCCCAGCGCGCTCTAATAAGCGCGGCACGGCATAAACCGGCCCGATGCCCATTTCGTCCGGGTCACATCCGGCCACTGCAAAGCCACGGAAAATACCAAGAGGGTCAATATTGCGTTTTTCGGCCTCTTTGGAATCCATCACCACACAGGCGGCTGCTCCATCGGAGAGCTGACTGGCATTCCCCGCCGTTACATAATTGCCCACGCCTCGTACCGGTTGCAGACCGTTAAGACCTTCCAGCGTCGTGCTGGGCCTGTTGCACTCATCCTTGACCACTTCATAATCAACAATTTTCTCTTCACCGGTTTCTTTGTTGATTTGTTTCATACGCGTTTTCATGGGCACGATTTCATCGTCAAACTTTCCGGACTGCTGAGCCGCTGCTGTGCGCATCTGGCTTTGCAGGGCGTATTCGTCCTGTACTTCCCGCGAGATGTTGTAACGCTCGGCTACAATATCGGCGGTTTCAATCATGGGCATCCATAAAGCGGGATAGGTCTCCATGAGTTTTTCCTCGGTGATGTTATTGAGGTTGATACCTTGCATTTGCACCATAGAGATAGATTCAACCCCCGCTCCGACAACAACGGAAGCGCCATCACTAACAACCCGGCCCGCCGCCATAGCGATCGTTTGTAGACCGGAGGAGCAAAATCGGTTCACCGTAACACCTGACGTGGACGTGGGGCATCCTGCTGCTATCGCCGCTAAGCGACCTACGTTCTGACCGGTAGCCCCTTCCGGGGTTCCGCACCCCATGATGACATCTTCTACTTCGCCCGGTTCAATACCAGCACGGTCAATAGCGTGTTTGACGGCATGGCCTCCTATGCTTGCGCCATGGGTTATGTTGAAACCACCACGGGCTGACTTGGCAAGTCCCGTACGGGCTGTCGATACGATAACGGCTTCTCTGGTCATGAAATCTCCCTCTTAAAAATAAACGAGTAGCAAATTTATATCTTGTGCAACCCAAACCATAGACACTCCGGCAAGGTGCGCCAAGTAAAAAAACACCATGGCTACGGATACCTCGAGGAGCCTCTGGACAGGAGCATTATAAAAGCCATACTCTTAGGCGTTTAGGGGTCCGTTGTCCCTTTTTGAGAAACATGAGAATTAATGTCTTTGTCGCCCCCAACGCCTCCTGACGGGTACCAGCCCCTGTCTGCTACGGGTCTTCTGGTCTCTGTCGGGGCTGTTTTTTGCCGTTCTGACGAGACCGCCGGACAAGAGGAGACGCATTTATGGTGTCACCCTGAGACGGGTGTTTCTGAGGGGGGGCTTATGCTGGAGTTAGCGCGGAGTGCGCTTGAGGTTCATGGGCGGTTTATGACGACGTCAGAGGTAGGTGAACTGCTTTCCCTGTCATGCGATTTCACTAGTGCAGGAGGGGATGCACCGGAGTTAACGCCTAATGTTTCGCTCGTAGCCCTTGCCCGTGTTATACGTGCGACACGTTCTATTTTATTTTTGGAGGCCACGGTGCATCATGCCGTCCCTCCTGATGTTAATCCTGATAGCAAGGATGCCTCACCGCTTCTTATGGCCAGTGCTTTATGGCGGCGGGGATAAGCAGATGAGGACTTAATACTCTAGGGACGTGGAAACGGTCTTGAGAAAACGGCCTGACTTTTCCCTGATTTTTCTTTGTCCGTGCTAGCCTGCTTTGCGGTCGGCGAGCAGGTCAGAGAATGTCGGGTCGCGTTTTTCAGCTTTGGCGGTTACGGCCTCTCCAATATCACGGTTCGGCATCATGCCTGACTGCCAAAGGGCTACATGTCTGAGCCCTTCTTCAATGGTATGATCACGACCATAGTTGAGGATTTCCTTCGTACCCCATATCGCCATGGGAGAACGGGCGGCAATCTCGCGGGCCAGTTCCATGACCTTTGCTATCATGGCGTCATGGTCAGCAAAGACCTCGTTGATAAAACCCAACGCTTTTGCTTCTTCCGCATACAAGCGGCGACCCGTATAGGCTAACTCGCGCGCTAAGCCTTCAGGTACAAGACGTGGGAAGCGCGGGAAAGTACCAACATCGGCCGTGAGGGCGATATTGATTTCCTGAATACAGAAAAACGCATCTTGTGTGGAATAGCGCATATCGCAAGCCGAGGCGAAATCTACAGCACCTCCGATACATGCTCCATGTGCGGCCATCAGCACCGGAGCCCGGGCAGCTTCAAGGCAGGAGAATGTTTTCTGAAGTTCTAAGACATGACGAAAAAATTGTCCGCGTGTCCGGGATTGCTCAGCTTTCTCTTGGTCTGCGGCATCGCTACTGAGGCCTCCAAAGGCCGATAAATCCAGCCCTGCCGAAAAATGACGTCCCTGAGCCGAGATAACAATCACCCGGGCACGGGCGTTTTCATCAATATCCCGAACAATCTCCGGCAATTCGCGCCAGAAAGCCGGTGTTATGGTGTTGAGCGCCTCGGGTCGCGATAACACAATATGGGCAATATTTTTGTTGATAGACACATCAAAACATTCGTAAGCCATGAGGATATTCCTTCTCGTTTATTGATAGCACCGCCACCGACAGCACTGACCAGTTTGCCGATAGCGCTAACAGGGATTACTCTGCTATTAATTTAGCAGGGCTTTGCCGTAACGCAATAAGCAAAAAAGAGAGGAAACCCATGGCCATAGATTATGACCACATTATGTCGCTGCAAAAAAAAGATGAACCATTCTCCTACACAGACCGGGAGACCATGCTGTATGGGTTGGGAGTAGGGTTTGGTCGCGACCCGATGAACGAGAATGAACTCGCCTTTGTCTATGAGAAAAACCTCAAGACGATACCATCCATGGCGACGGTCATTGCGTGGGGTGCGGGTTCTATGCGCGAGAGCGGCATTAACTATCTGATGGTCGTTCACGGTGAGCAGCGGTTGACGCTGCACCGTCCCTTGCCTGCAGTGGCGGATATTTTGGCGGACAGCCGGGTGACGGGAGTTTATGACAAGGGAGCCGATAAGGGAGCCCTTATTGTAACGGAGACCGCATTGCGCCTTGCGGATACGGGCGAGCCTTTGTGCACACTGGGCTCAACGACGTTTGCCCGTGGTGATGGTGGCTTTGGGGGACCAAGGGAGGGTGCTCCGACACCCCATATATTACCTGATCGTGTCCCTGATCTGACATGTGAAGTTGAAACCCGTCCTGATCAGGCCTTGTTGTATCGTTTGTCGGGAGACCGTAATCCTCTTCATTCTGATCCGGAGGTTGCTTCGGATGCCGGATTCCCCAAGCCTATCCTCCATGGGCTCTGTACGTATGGTTCGGCCTGTCGTGGGCTTATCGGCAGCGTTTGTGATTTTGATGCCGCCTCTATTCGCCAGTTTGACGTGCGGTTTTCATCACCTGTCTTTCCCGGTGAAACCGTAGTATTGGATATTTGGCGTGATGGCGATGTGGTATCTTTCCTTGCCCGTGTTAAAGAGCGGGATGCGACCGTGCTCAACAATGGCAAATGCATTTTGGGTTAGGGTCGGTGGAAGAGCTCGTTCGCAATAGCGTTCAGACGTGGGAATGCGACCAGATGGGGCATCTCAACGTACAGTTTTATTTAACGCGTGCTGATGAGGGTCTGGCCATCCTCGGACATAAAGTAGGGTTAGGTCCCGGAACGCTCCGTGAGGCGGGCCTTGTGCTGACGGCACAGGAGCAGCACATACGGTTTCATCGTGAACAACGCCCGGGGGCAGCTTACTTTCTGCGTGGTGGTATTGTAAGTCACAGGGCGGAAGCCCTGAGCGTGTATCAGGAAATGGTCAGCACCATATCCGGAGAGGTTGCTGCTACCATGGCGGTTGAGGCGGTTGTTGCTGAAGTTCATACCCGTAGTGTGCGTGTGATGCCGGATGGGGTGAGTGGAAAGGTGGGCGGTATTATGGTTACCGTGCCCGATCATGGTAAGCCGCGCGGTATTACTATGACACCGCCTGTTCCGACACCACAGTGGACCGAAGCGCTGGCCTCCGGTATGCGGCCTATCTGGCGGGGGGCAGTTGAGCATTATATGTGTGCTCCGGATGGTGTGATGACCGGCCAGTATCTTGTGGGATGTATCTCTGCGGGTATTTCTAATTTGTTGTTTCAGACATCGGGTCGTAACCGTGAAGGTGAAGAAAATATCGGCGGTGCGGTGTTGGAGTATCGCTTGCTTCACCACAACCGGCCCCAAGCAGGAGATATAGTGGGAGTTTGCAGTGGCTTAAAGGCCGTAGGCGGCAAAACTCTAACGTGGATTCATTGGATTTTTGATTTAGAATCAGAAACCATCGCCACGACTGCTGAAGCAGTTGCCGTTACGATGGATTTAAGAGAGCGTCGCGCCGTTGCCATGCCTGATGAGATGCGCACCCGAATGGAAGATCAAATTATCCCCGGCATTGGGGTGTAACGCTATCAGCATAAGGCGCTAAGGCGCTCAATGACGTTGCGGGCGTGTTCCGGTTTTTCCATGGGTAGGAAGTGACTTGCTCCCAAACAACATTCCATAAAGGCTAAAGAGCGTTTTTGACGCAAGGCGACTCGGGTAAGGGGGCGGCAGGTAGAGCCGGTTTGCGCATATAAGACGGCAAAGGAATGAGACATCTGCCGTATTAACTTCAGCGCGTTATGGGAGCGGCTTTCAAATGTCGCCGCCTCCCATGCCGGACGGCATGACAGGGTTACGCCGTCTTTTGTGTCACGCATGCCGTCTTCCACATAATCCCGCAACATAGTCTCCGGCCAGCTGCGAAAGGCGCCCTTTCCCTGCCAGGCGCGTATGGCAGTCTCCCGTGATGGCCAGTCGGTGCGTCTTCGCCGTGCGCTCGTTGCCAGAGACGATGCCCCACCGGGTGAGGGCAAGTGCAACAGGTGCGCCCAATGTACTAGACTATAGGCGCTGCGGGGGATCAGAACCGGATCTAACAGCGCCAGCCCGCGTACTAAGTCCGGTCTTTTTACAGCTGCCATCATGCTGGTTGTGCCCCCCATAGAATGTCCTGCCAACAATACCGGCTCTCCGGTTTCATGAACTATGGTTTCAAGCACATGAATGAGATCGTCCCGGTATATGCTCCAGTCCTGTGCCATCTCTTCCGGTGTAGGAAGGTCCGTCGTGCCATGACCACGGGCATCGGAGGCCCAAACATGAAACTGTGCTGCAAGAGGCGAGAGAAGTTCTTTGTACGTGTGGGCGTTAAATCCGGTGGCATGGGCAAAGTGAAGGGCAGGGCGATGTTCACCTGACGGCGGACACCACTCCAGAAACGAAACCGCACCGGTATCTCTCTCCAGAGAGCGCCGGGTCATCTGTGTCATTTAAGCGGCCCGTTTGGCTTCCGGATTAAAGCGGGCATAGAATGTGTCGCCCTTTGCTGCCATATCGCGTAACAGGGCAGGGGGAGAAAAGCGCTCACCATATTGTTGCGCCAAACGGTCACACTTCTCAACAAAGGCGGCAACACCAACCATGTCAATCAAAGAGAGCGGTCCGCCTGTCCATGGTGCAAAGCCCCAGCCCAGAATAGCACCCACATCTGCATCACGCACATCAGTGACCACCTGCTCCTCAAAACAACGGGCCGCTTCCAGCGCTTGGATATACAAAAAGCGGGTCTTTAACTCTTCCACATCCACCTCATCCATGCCTTTGTGGGCAGGTGTTAGATCAGCCAGTCCCGGCCATAAACATTTCTCGTCTTTTTTGTTCCCGTCTGCCGGATAGTCATAAAAGCCTTTGTTATTTTTGCGCCCCAAACGACCATGCGTGACCACCATTGCCTCAATGAGGGCATCCGCCGGAGATTCACGATATTTATCGCCCAAATCTTTGCGGGTCTGCTGGCGAACCTTGTATCCCAGTTCAAGGGATATTTCGTCATTGAGAGCCAGAGGGGCTACAGGCATACCGGTCATGCGACCTGCATTCTCAACCATCGCCGGAGCAATCCCTTCTGCCAGCATAGCGATGCCTTCGCCTACATAGGTGCCAAAACAGCGCGAGGTGTAAAACCCGCGGCTATCATTGACCACAATAGGGGTTTTGCCGATGGCACGGACATAATCTATGGCGCAGGCAAGGGCTGCATCGTTTGTCTCCTGACCCAAAATGATTTCCACCAACTGCATCCGGTCAACCGGAGAGAAAAAATGGATGCCGATAAAGTGATTCTTGTTTTTGCTCACCTCAGCAAGACCCGTAATGGGCAGGGTTGAGGTGTTAGAGGCAAAAACGGCCTGACCTTCTAGCTGCGCCTCTGCCTTTTTGGTTACATCTGCTTTTATGACGCGGTCTTCAAAGACAGCCTCTATCACCAGATCACACCCCTGAAGATCTTCATAGGATTTAGTAGGTGTGATACGCGCAAGAAGATCTTGTTTCTTGTTTTCTGTGGTTCTGCCTTTTTCAATTTGCTTGTCCAGCAAGGTGGTGGAGTAGGCTTTGCCCTTTTCGGCAGAATCCTGATCACGGTCCAGCAATATGACGTTCATTCCCGCCTTTGCTGATACGTAGGCAATACCGGCACCCATCATGCCGGCACCAAGGATGCCGAGTTTTTTCACGGAGCGGGGGGCTATGTTTGAAGGGCGACGTGCTCCCTTGTTGAGAGCCTGCATGGATAAAAATAAAGAACGGATCATGTTTTTTGATACCGGATGCAGCATGGCTTTGGTGAAATAGCGGGATTCAATACGCAGGCCCGCCTCAATGGGGACCTGAAGCCCTTCGTACACACAGGACATAATATATTCCTGAGCGGGATAGTTGCCGAATGTGTTCTTGCGCAATTGAGCATTGCCGAAGGTAAAGGCTGCACGGCTACCCATATCATGGGGGCCGCCGCCCGGAATGCGGTATCTTTTTTTATCCCACGGTTGGGTGGAATCGCCGTCTTCACGAATCCAGCGTTTCGCTTCATCTACCAAAACGTCCGGTGATACCACTTTGTGAATGATGTTTTTCTCCAGTGCTTTTGCAGGTGATAGGTTTTTTCCCTGCATAATAAGGGGAAGCGCCTGAGCAGCACCAATCATGCGGGGTAGGCGTTGTGTGCCACCTCCGCCCGGTAGCAGACCAACTTTGGCTTCGGGAAGACCCAGTTGGGTTTTGGGGTTATCCGATGCCACCCGATAATGACACGCAAGAGTTACCTCAAGACCACCTCCAAGGGCTGAGCCATTGATCGCCGCTGCAACCGGTTTTCCACTGGTTTCCAGTTTGCGTAACTGCATATTAAAGCTCAGATTGTTCTCATAGAGGGTGCGGGTGCGTTCTTCTTGTGAGAGAGGTGCCTGTTCGCCGTTTCGGGGGGTTGATTCCAGCATGGATAAATCAGCACCGGCACAAAAAGCATCCTTTCCGGAGGTGATGACTGCTCCTTTTATGGAGCCATCGGTTGCGATCTGGTCAATAATGGTGCTTAGCTCTGTAAGCGAACTCTGGCTTAGTACGTTCATAGAGCGGTTCGGCATATCCCAAACAACAAGTGCTATACCATCTTTGTCTACGTCAAGGGAGAAGTTTTCAAAAGCCATTGATGTTTCCTGTTTTTCTTTTTGTTAATTTTCGTGAGTTGGTTTACTTAAATGGTGTTGTGTTGACCTATGTAACTATGCAGCACCGGAGTGCCGGTGGGTTGAATTATGGGACGCGATTTCAGTATCCTGTCCATAGGATATTTCAATCGTATGACCGTCAGGGTCGCGTATCAACGCCCAATAGCCTACCGGCGGTCCGTAATCTTCAGGGCCGGAAACGAGAACATCATCACCTTTGGCATCATCGCACAACCGGTCAACCTCGGCGCGGGAGGGACATGCAAACCCCAAATGAGAAATAGGCTGAAGCGGGACAACTTTTTCCGCTTCAATCAGCACTAAAAGAAATGGCCGCCTGCCGTCGTCCAGCCACACAACCCGCCGGTCCGTGGTGCTGTCCACACGCTCATCTACCAGCGAGAGGGCACCATAGTGTTCATAAAATGAACGACTGGCCCCCGCATCCCGCACCGTAAGAGCAATATGGGTAAAGCCCCTATCGGTCATAAACGCCTCCTGTCCTGTCTTGCCTGCCTGATCAAACCCTTTCTATAATGGTGGCGGTTCCCATACCTGCTCCAACGCACAAGACAGCAAGAGCCGTGTTTAAGTCGCGCCGTTCCAATTCGTCCAGAACAGTGCCTAAAATCATAGCTCCCGTAGCCCCCAGAGGGTGACCCATGGCGATGGCCCCTCCATTGACATTAACTTTGTCGTGGTCAAGTTCCAGAACTTTCATAAAGCGTAGCACAACACTGGCAAATGCTTCATTAAGTTCGTACAACTCAATGTCGCCAGCTTGCATGCCGGCACGCTTAAGAGTTTTTTGGGCTACATCTCCAGGCCCTGTAAGCATGATGCAAGGTTCAGAGCCGATAGAAGAAAACGCCCGGATACGTGCGCGGGGTTTCAGACCCTGAGCCTCACCGGCTTCTTTGGTCCCCAGCAATATGCCTGCCGCACCATCTACAATGCCGGAAGAATTGCCTGCATGATGCACATGATTGAGTTTTTCAATATCGGGATAACGCTGAATGGCAACATCATTAAAGCCAGAGAGGGCTCCCATTTCCGCAAAGGAGGGAGTAAGAGCGGCAAGAGATTGCATAGAGGCTTCAGGGCGCATGTGTTCGTCGCGATCCAGCACCGTTAGGCCATTGACATCCTTAACGGGCAAGATGGAGTCAGCGAAATAACCCTGCTCCCATGCGTGGGCCGCCCGCTTCTGGCTTTCTACGGCGTAGGCATCCACATCATCGCGGCTAAACCCATCACGGGTGGCAACCAAATCGGCGCTTACACCCTGAGGTGTGAAATAGGACCTCATGGCAATAGAAGGATCTGATGACCACGCCCCGCCGGAGGCTCCCATGCCGACCCTCGACATAGACTCGACGCCGCCCCCTATGGTCATGTCCGATTGACCCGACATCACCTGTGCGGCGGCCATATTGGTGGCCTCCAAACCGGAGGCGCAAAAGCGGTTGATCTGGACACCTGCCGCGGTTTCCGCATAATTGGCATTCAAAACGGCGATGCGGGCGATATCGCCGCCCTGCTCGCCGATCGGGTCCACACAGCCAAACACCACATCATCCACTACGCTGGTATCCAGTTCATTGCGATCCCGCAGTCCTTTCAGCACCTGAGTACCAAGTTCCAGAGCGGTAATATCGTGCAAAGCGCCATCTTTCTTCCCGCGCCCACGGGGGGTGCGTACATGGTCGTAAATATAGCAATCCGTCATGAAATTCCTCCTCAGCATTTTTTGGGGTGCAAAGCACCATAGGTTTTTTGGGTGTGGAGCCTCCAGCTTCTTCTGCGGTTGCAAGCCCCGGGCGGGGGTGTTCTCTCTATTCTATCTCTTTTTATGAAAAAGTCACTCCGCAGGTTTTTCCCTATGCAACCCTATGCAAATCAGGACTATCTGTGCTAGTCCCAATTATTGCGCCGGTTTACCGCATTAAGACACCGGGGTGTTCCTCATGCAGATTTATCTGCCCATTGCCGAATTGCCGCTTCATGTCCTTTTGCCTTTAGGACTGGGGGCTGTGGTCGGCTTTTTGTCCGGTATGTTTGGGATAGGGGGCGGATTTCTTATGACGCCGCTCCTGATATTTTCCGGCATTCCTCCGGCTATTGCTGTGGCCACCGAGGCCAATCAAATCACCGCCTCGTCGGTTTCCGGCATGATTGCCCATTGGCGCAGACGGGCAGTGGATTTCAAAATGGGAAGCATCCTGATGGTCGGCGGCATCGGCGGGTCGGTGGTGGGGGTGAGTCTGTTTCGGGAACTTCTCCGGACGGGTCAGGTGGATTTAATGGTTTACCTAACCTATGTGGTGCTTCTGGGGGGGGTCGGTTTTTTAATGATGGTTGAGAGCGTCCGCAGTCTGTATGCCGCCCGCACCGGACGGCCTCGTCCGGCACGGCGCGCCGGACAACATAATTGGATTCATGGCCTGCCTTTTAAGATGAGATTTCATCGCTCACGGCTTTATATCAGTGTTATTCCACCACTGGTTCTTGGGTTTGTGGTTGGGTTGTTGGCGGCCATCATGGGCGTGGGAGGAGGCTTTATTATGGTTCCGGCTATGATTTATTTGCTTCGGATGCCCACCATGACGGTTGTCGGTACGTCATTGTTTCAGATTATTTTTGTTACGGGGTTTGTGACCATTCTCCATGCCGTTGAAAATCAGACGGTTGATGTGGTGCTGGCGCTTTTGCTGATTATAGGCGGTGTGATTGGGGCGCAATTTGGAGTGCGTGCAGGGGAGAAACTTCGGGGGGATCAATTACGCGGTCTTTTAGCTTTGGTGGTGCTAGGTGTTTGTGCGCGGTTTGTTTATGATTTAACGGTTGAACCGGTGAGCCTTTATTCCATTGCGCCCTTTATGGGGGGTAATCAATAATGTTGTTGGTGAGGTGTGGCCTTTTTGCGACGGTTCTTTTTATATCTTTGGCGATGGCCGGGGGAGGGGGTGTCCGGGGGCAGGGACTGGTAACGGATTTATCTGAACGTTTGATTTCCGTTTATCCTAGTTTTTCGGGTGCCGAGATTTTGATTTTTGGGGCTGTTGAGGCACCTCTTGGAGATGTAGTGCGGGAGGGGGGTGATTTTTCATGGGGTGCCATGGCAGAACGCGATATAGTGATTGTGGTGCGGGGACCTCAAAAACCGGTGATTGTGCGCCGTAAATCTCTTTTTGCAGGCATCTGGGTCAATACGGATTCTGTCGTTTTTGATAAGATTCCCGGCTATTATGCCGTGATGAGTACAAGACCTCTGGAGGCCATAGCCTCGCCTGTCGCTCTGCAACGTTATGCTATCGGTATGAATCATTTGCCTTTGGACTCCGGTGCTCTTTTACCGGAACGCAATACAGAAAACCCCAATAGCGAAAACTTAAGGCCGTGGACGAACGCTATTGTTCAAAGCAACAAAGAGCAGGGGTTGTACACAGAGACCTCCGGCAACATCACTCTTCTGGGTAATACTGTGTTTCATGCAACGCTCAACCTGCCGGCCAATGTGCCGGTCGGCAATTATGTAACAGAGGTTTATATGCTCCGTGATGGGGTTGTGGTGGATGCGCAAAGCTCACCCCTTTATGTGAGCAAGGCCGGTTTTGAGCGTGCCATTTTTCGTCTGGCGTATCAATGGCCTTTACTCTACGGCATCGGTGCTGTTCTTATAGCATTGGTAGCAGGGTGGTTGGCCTCTGTCGTGTTTAATCGTCCATAGTTATTTAGAACATAATTGTTTAGAAAAAAGACGCCGCCATGGAAGAAATATTTATTGCCCATATCATTGCTACCGGGGGTGGACTTATCAGCTTTCTCTCTCCGTGTGTGTTGCCTTTGGCTCCCGCGTATTTGTGTTTTGTAGCCGGAATATCGCTGGAGGACATGGATCTGATGGAAAAGGGGGAAAGGGCAGAGGAGGCAAAACTCCGGTTAGATGTGGTGGTGAGCGCTGTTTTTTTTGTGCTCGGGTTTTCAACAATATTTATAGCCTTAGGGGCTACGGCAGCGGCGATGAATCCTTTGATTTTGGAGCACAAAATCTGGCTGGAGAAAGTAGCCGGTGGCGTTATAATTTTGTTTGGGTTGCACATGATGGGTTTGTTGCGGATTGGATTTTTGAATCGCGACATTCGCTTTAATCAACCTTCCGTTAATCTTGCCGATAAACAAGAAAAACAGAGTCTCATGCATATGGGGAGTGCCTATGTTTTGGGGCTGGCGTTTGCGTTTGGGTGGACACCCTGTATAGGCCCCATTCTGGCAACGGTTTTAACGGTCGCCGCCGGTCAGGATAGTTTGGGTGAGGGGGTTTCTTTGTTGACGGCATATTCTTTCGGGCTCGGCTTGCCTTTTATTGCGGCAGCGCTGGGCATTAGCAAATTGTTGCATTTTTCCCGCCAATTTCGTCCATATTTACGAACGCTGGAGATTGTAACCGGCGGTCTTTTAGCGGTAACGGGACTTTTGATTGCTACCGGTCTGCTGGAGCGGTTGGCGTGGGCGCTGATTGAGTATTTTCCTGTTTTGGGAAACATAGGATAGTATGAACTCAGTAGATGCACAGAGTGATAAAAAATGACTTCTATGTTTCGGAATGACCTCCTAAAGGGCAAACGTATTCTGGTGACCGGTGGCGGTACGGGTCTTGGCCGCGAGATGGCGGAAGACTATTTACGACTGGGGGCAACGGTTTACATCTGCGGGCGGCGTCAGCAGATTCTGGATGACACGGCGGCGGAACTCATAGGGCGTCACGGAGGTGAGGTGAAAACCCATGCTGTCGATATTCGGGTTGCGGGCGCTGTAGATGATATGATTGAAACTATCTGGAATGACGGTGGCCCTCTTACGGGGTTGGTCAATAATGCGGCAGGAAATTTTATCAGCCGGACGGAAGATTTAAGCCCGCGGGGGTTTGATGCTATCGCCAACATTGTTTTTCATGGGTCGTTTTATGTCACCCATGGGTGTGGTACACGCTGGATCAGAGATGGTGTGGGGGGTAGCGTTATCTCTATTCTGACGACGTGGGTATGGACAGGTGGTCCGTTTACAGTGCCGTCTGCCATGTCCAAGTCTGCTCTTAATATTATGACGAAATCTTTATCTGCCGAGTGGGGGCGTTATGGTATTCGGCTGAATGCTATAGCGCCCGGGCCGTTCCCCACCAAGGGGGCCTGGGAGCGGTTGTCTCCGGGTCAGGCGACAGATGGTAGCGATACTGCCACGCGGGATATTCCGCTTGGCCGTGTCGGGGAGATGGAGGAGTTGCGCAATCTTGCTACGTTCTTAATGGCAGACGGGTGTGACTACCTAACCGGCCAGACTATCGCCATTGACGGTGGAGGTCATTTGATTAACAGCGGTAGTTTTTCACGGCTGTCCGGTCTGAGTGATGAGGACTGGACTAATATCCGCGAGACCATTCGTGAAACCAACGAAAAAGACAAAGCTAAACGCAGCGTTTGATCGTCTTTTTGTTTGCTTAAAGGTCAACATACTCCCTATTTATTGAGAGAGTGAACGGCTATCTGAACGTTTGCCACAATATCCGGACCGGCTTTAGCAGGCGAACCGGCATCAAAAGGCGGCTCGGGATCGTATTCAATAGAGAGTTGAATGGTCTTGGCTATTTCTTCATTTGTTAGTCTGGCGGCTAACAGAAGGGCCATATCGATACCAGCAGAAACACCGGCGGCGGTAATAAGACGTTCGTGTTCTACAACCCGGCGCTCCGTGTAACGTGCACCAAACTGCTCAAGTTGTTCGCGGCTGTTCCAGTGAGTCGTAGCTTCAAGCCCCTGCAATAACCCCGCCGCAGCCAGGAGCAGACTGCCCGTACATACCGAGGTAGTATAGCGGGTCGTTTGGTGGAGTGCCGCAAGCCGTGCAAGCAGAGTTTTATCTTTCACCAGAGGACGCACACCAAAGCCACCCGGGATAAGCAACACGTCAACGTCCTCAAGGTTTTGGATATCTGTGTGGGGCGTTAGGGTTACACCAGATATGGATGTGATAATTGGACTCATCGAAGGTGCAAACAGGATAATTTCCGCCTTCGGTAACCGCGAGAGAACCTCCAGAGGTCCAAGCAGATCTAAAACTGTAATATCGTCAAAAATCAAACATGCCAAGCGCATTAATGTGCCTTCTCCTGTTCGCGGTCCATCATTACAACTATTTTGCCGATAGCTTGGCGGGTTTCCAAAAGGCGCATAGCATCTACAGCTTGTTCTAGTGGAAAACGCGCACCAATGTAAGGGCTTATTTTGCCTTCCGCAGCCCAGCCATCAATGGTAGCGATGTTTTGTGCACCCGCCTGCGGGTCACGCCGGCCATATTCTCCAGCGCGAACCCCTACAATAGAAAACCCCTTAATAAGAGGTATGTTCACAGGTGCTACAGGAATACGTCCACTGGCAAAACCTACCACCAAAAGACGTCCGTTCCAGCGTATGCATCGCAGAGACTCGTCAAACACATCACCACCAACCGGATCGTAGATAACATCGGCCCCCTGACCGTTTGTTAGTTCCAGAACCTGTTCACGAAATCCGTTTGTAACATTCACCACCGCATCTGCGCCCCGCGTTTTAACCACAGCGAGTTTGTCATCTGATGCTGAGGTTGCTATCACCCGTGCGCCTAAAATCTTACCTACCTCTACAGCCGCCATGCCAACACCTCCGGCAGCGCCATGGACTAAGAGGTTCTCGCCAGCCTGTAAACTACCCCGACACACCAGCGATACATAAGCCGTCAAATAGGCGGTACCATAGGCAGCACCCTCTGCAAAGGTGAGGCCTTGCGGTAGAGGCCGCACAGCTCCGGCGCGAACATTGGTAGCCTCAGCAAAGCCGCCAATACCTAGTCCGGCGATTATTTTATCACCGACATTAAAACCGGAGACCTCTGCGCCTACTTCTGTTACAACTCCTGTGCCCTCCATGCCGGGTACAAAAGGTAAAGACGGTTTGTGTTGATATTTGCCCTGAACCATCAACAGGTCAGGAAAATTAACGGATGCCGCCTTGAGGTTAATCTGCACCTCTCCTGTTTTCGGAGGTGGCAGGCTTATGGTTTCACACCGGGCTATTCCGATGTCGTTTGATAATTCACGAACCATAATCGCCCGAATAGACCTAGCTTTGGCATCACTCATAATTTACATAGCCGCTCCGCTCAATACACGGCGAACATCATCAACGATTTCAAGACAAGCTGTGCGCGCTGCTGGGATAACTCCCGTCATGGCCGTAAAGCCATGGGCTAACCCATCATAGCAACGCTCCGTTACCGGAACACCGGCCTCTGCGAGGGCTTCAGCATATGCGTGTCCCTGATCGCGGAGGGTATCAAAACCCGCCGTTATAACAACCGCTGGTGCAAGACCGGTCTTATCGGCAAACTTAAAAGGCGAAGCCCGTACATCACTGGCTTCATCGGGTGCATTGAGATAATGGCCGATAAACCAGTCCATTAATTCTCGCGTTAGGGGTTGAATGTTGGCACAACTATCCAGAGAACCTCCCTGAGCTGTCATATCTACTACCGGATAAATTAAGAGTTGCAACTGAGGCAGGGGGCCGTTTGTCGCTTTCATTTGCTGAGCGAGGACAGCGCTGAGATAGCCGCCTGCGGAATCACCTCCTACGCCAAGGCGTGTTGTATCAATACCTAAACTCTCTCCGTGAGACGTAAACCATCGCCATGCGGCAAGAGCATCTTCCACCGGAGCAGGGAAGGAATGTTCCGGAGCAAGGCGGTAGTCTACCGAAGTCACAGCAAGTTCTCCACGGGCAGCCAACATGGAGCAAAACACATGGCAAGTATCAAGGTTGCCGATTACGCATCCGCCCATGTGAAAATATAATAGTCCGGGTAGTTGTCCGGCGATATTCGTAGGACGATAAAGTCGCACCGGAAGAGATCCCCCGGGCCCTTCTATTGAACTCTGGGTTATGGTCACGCCGCGTTCAGGCTTATCGGCTAACATCTCAAGGCCCGTTTGCATCGCCGCCCGCGCCTCGGTTGGTGTCATGGTTGCTAACTGTGGTCCTCGGGCTGACTGTACGCCTAAGAACTGAGCCCGTACATCTTGCTTTCGATCATCAACGACAATCGGCACGCCACCGGCCATTTTGAGTATTATGTTGTCCGGCAAGCGCAGTATTGTTCGCGCTACCGCTCGTTCTATTGTCGCCTTGAAGCTCATGATGCGTTCCTTATGGCTTTATTTCTTTGTGACCCTATATTATAGGGGTCTTATGGCGGATAGGAAAACACCGGATATAACACCGCTCACTCACAAGGCGGTGTTTTGGATTGCCGTGCCTATTGTGATGGCCAATATTGCCACTCCCCTGCTTGGGGTGGTTGACACGGCTGTTGTCGCCCAAAGTGGTGACCCGCGCCAAATTGGGGCAATTGCTTTGGGCGCGTTCGCCTTTTCTGCATTGTTTTGGATGTTCGGCTTTTTGCGTATGGGAACCTCCGGTCTTACTGCTCAGGCTTATGGAGCTACGGATTGGAATAGTATGCGGGTTATTCCCGGGCAGGCATTATTGATGGCATTGGGTTTTGGGGGTTGTGCTGATTGTCGTGCAGCAGCCTTTGGGAGCGGTGGTTTTGTTATTACTTGGCGGCTCGCCTGCCGTGAAGGCGCTGACTCATGAGTATTTTATCATTCGAATATATGGTGCTCCGGCAACCCTTATTGGTTACGTCATTCTTGGCTGGTTTATCGGCTTGGGGCGTACGTCTATGGTGCTGTTTTTGCAGCTTGTTCTTAATGTTCTTAATATTGCATTGGACATGTTGTTTGTTCTTGGGTTTGGGTGGGGGGTTGCGGGGGTTGCTCTGGGTACGGTGATTGCTGAGATGGTTATGGGTGGCGTGGGGCTTTGTGCCATGGTTTGGTTTTTGGCAGATAAGCCTGGCACGTTGGACTGGCAGAGGGTGCGGTCATGGGCGGGGTTTAGACGCATGGCAGTGATGAGCCGGGATTTGACTATACGCACGTTGGGTTTGTTGTTTGCTTTCTTTTGGTTTTTATCGCAAGGGGCGCGATCAGGAGATGGTATTCTCGCCGCTAATGCGATCCTGATGCATTTTGTCACGATTACTTCGTGGTTTTTAGATGGATTTGCTTTTGCGGCTGAAACCTTGACTGGGCAATCTATTGGTGCACGGAATCCCCGCGCTCTTGGACAGGCCGTCCGGCTCTCAACGCTGCAAGCGGCGGGTGCTGCACTGTGCCTTACAGTGTTGTTTGCTCTTTCTGGTCCGTGGGTGACGGATTTTCTGGGCTCTGATGCTCAAACACGTCTGCTGGCTTTGGATTATTTGCCGTGGGTTGTTCTGGTACCTCTTGTAGGAGTGTGGTGTTATCAGTTGGATGGTATTTTTATCGGAGCAACAGAAACGGCCATTATGCGCAATGTGACGATTATTCCTCTTGTGGCTTATATAGGGTCGTGGGCTGTTTTGTTTCCGGTCTTTGGTAATCATGGGCTGTGGGCTTCTTTTATAGTATTTTTGGTAGCGCGGGCTTTGAGCCTGTGGCCGTTTTATCCTGCCGTGCGCCGCCGGGCTATAGGATAGATAGCACTTGTTCCGGCGGACGTCCGATACTGGCTTTGTTGCCATACACAACAATCGGACGCTCTATTAGAATCGGGTGAGTTATCATGGCCTTGATGAGGGTGTCATCATCAAGGGTATCGTCGTTGAGGTTTAGTTTTTTGTAGAGTGTTTCTTTTTTGCGCATTAAATCCCGCGGTGCCATTTTTAATAAGGTGAGCAATTTTTTGAGGGTTGCTGCATCAGGCGGCGTCTGGAGATATTCGATAATCTCCGGCTCCCTATTGTGTTCACGCAATAGGTCAAGGGTCTGTCGGGATTTTGTGCATTGGGGGTTATGATAGAGGGTTAGAGTTTTTGTCATGTTATTGTCATTTGGAGTTGTTATCAGGGGGCCAGGTGTGTCCCTTGTTTAGGGCGTATTGTTCAGCGTGGCTGCCGATGGCGTCTTTTATTGTGGTATATCCATCGCGTGCGAGGCAAGCGGTTATCTCTTGTTTGATGCGCTCGATGAGGAGTGGCCCCTCAAAGGCGAACCCCGTATAGAGTTGCACAAGGCTCGCGCCAGCCCTTATTTTGGTGTAGGCATCTGCGCCGGAAAAAATACCACCGACACCGATGAGAGGCAAACGCCCGTGGGTTAAACGATAGAGGTGGGCAAGCATGCGGGTTGAGGGAGCCATAAGGGGAGCACCGGAGAGACCGCCTTCTTCTTGGGCTGTTTGTGTAGATTGTGGGTGATGAAGCCCCTCACGGGCTGTAGTGGTGTTGGATATAATGAACCCGTCAATACCTCCCTCAAGAGCCGTTTCGGCTATGGTAGTTAGAGCTGCTTCGTCAAGGTCGGGGGCGATTTTGACGAGCAGAGGTGTGTCGGGTGCATCGTGCTCGGCTTTGTCGTGTCTGGCCTCGTTTAAGCGGGCTATGAGGGTTTGTAATTCCTGAGGTTTTTGTAACGTCCGCAGGCCCGGCGTGTTGGGGCTGGAGATATTGATGGTTATATAATCTGCAAGACTGCCAAATACTTTAAAGCCGCGGGTGTAATCAGCAATGCGGTCTGAACTGTTGCGTCCGGCTCCCAGATTAACCCCTACAATGCTAGACCTACCTATGTTAGATTCACTGGGTTTATTTTGTGCGCGCAGAGCTTCAAGGCGCGTTTTAACTTTGTCATGGCCATCGTTATTGAAGCCTAAGCGATTTATGATGGCGCGATCATGGGGTAGGCGAAAAATACGCGGACGACGGTTTCCATCCTGAGGGTAGGGGGTGACAGTGCCCACCTCTACAAAGCCGAAGCCGAGCCGTAGCAGTGCTACAGGGGCTTCCGCATTTTTATCAAAACCGGCAGCAAGGCCAAGAGGGTTTGGAAAAGTGCGGCCTAACACGCTAGTACGTAAAGCAGAAACATCATGTGCGGGGTTGCCATTAGGAGCCAACCCCACTTTAAGGCCAAAAAGAGCCAGCCTGTGAGCGCGTTCCGGGTCAAGGTGCGCCAGCAAGGGAGCCACTATATTATAAAGACTCATTTACAAGGACTCGTTATTAAAACTCAGGGAACCTGATTGTTCTGGATAAGTTCACCGCTAAGAGCACGGTCAATAAGCGTGACGGTATTCTCAACCCCATAAAGAGCAATGAACGTTCCAAATCGCGCACCCGCTGAACTGCCCAACAAGGTTTGGTATAAAAAGCCAAACCATTCCCGTAAACGCGGTTTGCCATAAACCTCTTTCCCCAATTCAAACAGTAGTGTTTGAATGGTATCGGCATCAGGGAGCTCGGGTAGGGCTATAAGATGTTCTTTGAGAGATTCAAGAGCTTGCGTGCCGCCATCATAATCGTGAGGGGCGGTGTAGTGTAGCGTGATGAAATCCTGAGCGTAAATGATAGCATGACCTGCCAGATCATCCAGTAGGGGATAGGTTTCGGGAGTCGCATCCGGTTTATAGTGGCGGATAAATCCCCACAGCATGGCTTTGTCTTGTGCTCGGCTAGCAGCGGCAAGACTTAGCAATAGAGAATAGTTGACAGGACATGAGGTGAGCGGTGGCTTGCCACTATGAATATGCCAAACGGGATTAGCTTGTTGTTCATCAGGGGTCTGGTTAGGAAAAGCGTTAAGATGTGAAATATAATTATCCACCGTTTTAGGGATGACGTCAAAATACAACCGTTTTGCCCGCCGCGGATTTTGATACATAAATAAAGACAGACTTTCAGGTGGGGCGTAGCGCAGCCATTCTTCAATGGTTAAACCATTGCCGATAGATTTTGAAATCTTGCTGCCATTCTTATCAAGAAACAGTTCGTAAGAAAATCCCTCTGGCGGCGTGCCCTTAAGAGCACGGCAAATCTGGCTTGATTGCCGAACAGAGTCCATCAAATCTTTGCCAGACATTTCATAATCCACGCCCAATGCTACCCAGCGCATGGCCCAGTCTGCCTTCCACTGTAGTTTGCAGTGTCCGCCGGTGACGGGGGTCTCAACCTCTCTTCCATGATCAGGATGAACATAAGTGATGGTGCCCGCCTGACTGTCTTGAACTACAACCTGAGCCATCAGGACAGTGCCGGTTTCAGAGCAGACAGGTAAAAACGGGCTATACGTCCGGCGACGCTCTTCACCAAGGGCTGGTAATATAATTGCCATAATATCATCATAAGCAGCGAGTGCTTTCAGCAAAGTTTCATCAAAACGACCTGAGCGATAATGTTCTGTTGCGCTGGCAAATTCATACTCAAAACCAAAACGATCAAGAAACTTCCGCAGACGCGCATTGTTATGCGCACCAAAACTCTCATACTTGCCAAACGGGTCAGGAATATCCATAAGAGGCTTGTTAAGATGTTCGCGCAACATATCTTGTTGCGGCACATTGCCCGGTACTTTTCGCAAGCCATCCATATCATCAGAAAAACATATCAAACGACACGGCCGATCCGGTGCTAACACCGAAAATGCATGACGCACCATGCTTGTCCGTACCACCTCGCCAAACGTTCCAATATGAGGCAAGCCACTCGGTCCATAGCCAGTTTCAAACACAACGTCCCGCACTGTCTCGCTCTGCTTTTTTAAGCGGTCAAGAAGCCTTTGAGCTTCATTAAAAGGCCAAATTGAATGATTCGACGATTCTGCCATAATTTGACAACCCTATGACGAGCTTAAGGTAAGCGTCAATCTTATCTCCTGCTCTTGGCTCTTTCTCCGCTCCAGACGTTCTTCGTGGTCTGCCTATAGGTGGGTATAGTGTATGGTTGATTATGACTTCCGTTACTTCACAATCTGGCCCTCCGATCTGCGCTCTGCCTGCGTTGGTGGCAGATGGCTGCGCCGCGCTTATCCTAACGTCGGACGGCGAGATCGAAACCCTTGAAAGCACTGCCCTCCGTCGGCGTTTGCAGGACATGCCGCATCTTGTATGCCATCGGGCCTTTACCGCTCGCCGTCTGGGCTTAACGCACAACAGACGTCAGGATAATCTTTTTAATCTCCATACCGCCGACATTATGGAACTGTTTGCTTTTGTGTTGCCGGTTCATTTTTGTTTGCCGACCCCGCGCTCTCTGGCTCAGGCGCTGGGTATTGATGAACCTGACAGTGCTATTCAGGAGGCGCTTGTGTTGCATCGCGCCACTGGCATCTTGATGGGATATCTGGCCTCCGGGAATTATGCCTATGGAGACAGAGCGTTTGCCTCCGCTTGTCTGCTGAGGGATCATGGCTGGCCATGGGGAGAAGCGGTGGTGGAGGCTCTTATGTCACAGCAGAAGGGGGTTGGGGCGGAGATCTCTGTTTCAGGATCGGCTCTTGATGCTTTATCTGTGTGGCGTGATCTTGCCGAGTGGCGTGATGTATCGCCTTACGATCAACTCCAAGACGATACACCTCCTACGTCTCAATCCATTGAGCAACGTCTGGCTGTGCTGAAGGGTGTGGATGCGGAAGCACGCACACCACAAGATGATTATGCGCAGGCGGCGGGCTTGGCGTTTGCCGCCTTTGAGGAGCCAAACCGGCCTCATGTAGCGCTGGTAGAGGCAGGAACGGGAACCGGCAAAACATTGGGATATATTGCACCCGCCAGCCTGTGGGCCGAACAAAACGCCGGGCCGGTCTGGATTTCTACCTATACCCGCAATTTACAACATCAGTTGCAGCGAGAGTTGACGCGTCTCAATGATTTACCCGGTTGGCGTGGTAAGAGCGGGGTTGTGATACGTAAAGGACGGGAAAATTATCTGTGTCTTTTGAATATGCAGGCAATTATGCAACGGGCCAGCGCGGGATTAGATACGGTCGCCGCTACTCTTGTGGCGCGGTGGGCGCGGTATAGCCGTTCCGGAGACATGAGCGATGATTTTCCTACGTGGCTTTTGGCGAATAATGGTCATTCACTGAGACGGGAGATGCTTGCTGACCGCCGTGGTGATTGTATTTACGATGCTTGTCCGCATTATCGGAAATGTTTTATTGAGCGGGTTGTGCGGGATTCACGGCAGGCGCGTATTGTAGTGGCCAATCATGCGTTGGTATTGAGATGGGCAGCTTCACAGACGCTATTAGACGATACTACTGATGATATATCCTCCGGTGCATCTGATGCCACCCGTTATATTTTTGACGAGGGGCATCATTTGTTTGATACGGCGGATGGTGCTTTCTCTACTGATTTGACCATAAGTGAAGCGGCAGAGTTAAGACGTTGGCTGTTGGGCACGCAAGGAGACAGGGTGCGGGGGGCAAGGCATCAGGATGGTCTTGCGGCGCGGTTGGAAAACAACATGGCGGACGATGCGACTCTTGCGGAACTGGTTGCTAAAGTTCAGGAAGCGGCCTTGGTCTTGCCTGCTTCCGGTTGGGGTCAACGTCTTGAAAGTAACAGGCCCCATGAAATTGCCGAGCGGTTTTTTACCCTTGTGCGGCGACAGGTTCATGACCGCGCTGATGGGGAACGGAATCCCTACAGCCTTGAGGCTTCTGTCTGGCCGCCGGACAAGGCTCTTGTTGGGGCAGCACAGGATATGGCGCAGGCATTGGTTCGTTTGGCAGAATCTCTGGAGGCTGTCGTGGCTACCCTGCGGGAGGGAGATGAGGTTGAACCTCAACACCGATTACGCCGTTTTGTATTGTGGCTTGAGGAGATTAAACGTTGGCGCATGATGTTGTCAGATCTTGTATCACCTGATGCGGAAAATATAGATGATGGCAAGCAAGAGGTGTTTGTTGATTGGCTCTCGGTAGATAAACGCGAGGGGCGTGAATATGACACGGGATTGCACCGCCATTATCTTGATCCCACGGAACCCTTTGCACGTTATGTTTTGCACAGTTCTCATGGCGCTTTGATTACATCTGCAACGCTTCATGACCCGTTTCTTGATGATGAGCATGAGGTTGATAACTGGCGGCAGGCCACCTTTCGCACCGGTGCGCGGCATTTGCCGGAGCCTGCGAAGCGGTTTCGTTTTGCATCACCGTTTGATTATGCCGTGCAGACGAGAGTGTTTGTAGTCTCTGACATGGGACGTTCCGATGATATGGAGTGTGTAGCCGAGGCCTATCGTGCTTTGTTTTTAGCATCCGGTGGGGGTGCCCTTGGGTTGTTTACGGCTATCTCGCGGTTGCGATCTGTCCATGAGCGTATCGCGCCCACATTGCATGAAGCGGGGTTGGCACTTTTTGCACAACATGTGGATGCGTTGGATGCAGGTACGCTGGTGGATTTATTCCAGAATGAACACAACAGTTGTTTACTAGGCACAGATGCATTTCGGGATGGGATCGACGTAAGTGGTGCTAGTTTGCGTCTTATGGTGATGGAGCGCACACCGTGGCCGCGTCCGAATATTCTGCATCGCGCCCGTCGTGCACATTTTGGTGGACGTCTCTATGATGATGGTCTGGCGCGATTGAGGTTGCGGCAGGCCTTTGGACGGCTTATTCGCAAGCGGAGTGACCGCGGCGTTTTTGTGTTGTTGGATAATCGCGCACCTGGCCGGATCTTATCGGCATTGCCGGAGGATGTCATCCCTGAGCGGTTGCCGTTGGATGAGATTGTCGGTGCAACAGAGACGTTTCTTGGTCGCTGAGTCGCTGATGCATATTGTGCCACGCGCATTGCTTAGTTGGATTTGTTACGCCTAGAGTGATATCACTTAAATTTGTATAAGCTCCAAAAAAGGTGATTATATACAATAGTAGCCAATCCTCTCCCGAAGCCTGTCGGCGGCTTAACGGGACTCAATACTGATAAGATACATCGTGCGCGGATTGACGTAGAGATGCACGGGGGTGCTATCGGGGTTTACGGTAGCAGTGATTCTCCTGTTATAGACCACTGCTTTCTCGATTGCCGCAGATGTGGCGCATTTGATAGAGTGGTGGGGAGAAATTAAGATGTAGCAAACCAATGCCGTGTTCGTTTGGCTAGTGCCACCAATGAGAGCATTACCGGCACTTCAACCAATACCCCGACTACGGTGGCGAGTGCTGCACTGGAATGCAGACCGAACAGGCTGATGGCAACGGCAACAGCCAATTCGAAAAAGTTGGACGTGCCGATTAATGCAGCGGGTGCGGCAGTACTATACGGCACGCGCCATAAATAAGCCCAACCATAGGCGGTGATAAAGATACCATAGGTTTGAATCAGCAACGGTATGGCAATCAGGATGATGACAAGCGGTTCATCTAATATGGTTTGCGCCTGAAAGCCGAACAGCAGTACGACCGTGGCCAGTAAGCCGATAACGGAATAAGGCTTCACCTTAGCGGTGAATCCCTCAATGTTCTCATGGTTATAGTTCTTAACCAGTTTTTTGCGGGTGGCATAGCCTGCCACCAATGGAATGACAACATACAGGACAACGGAGAGGAGCAAAGTTTCCCACGGCACAACAATATCAGTGATACCCAGCAGGAATGCGGCCAGTGGCGCGAAGGCAAAGATCATTATGATATCGTTTACTGACACTTGCACCAGCGTGTAATTGGCATCTCCGTGCACCAGTTGGCTCCAGACGAACACCATCGCCGTACAGGGAGCCACCCCAAGTAGAATCATTCCGGCGATATATTCCTTGGCATTTTCCGGGCTGATCAGTCCGGAAAACACATATTCAAAGAACAACACGCCGAGCGCAGCCATGGTGAAAGGTTTGATTAGCCAGTTAATTACCAGCGTAATGCACAGGCCTTTGAGTTTGCGGCCTACGTCTTTGATACTGGCAAAATCAACGTTCACCATCATCGGGTAGATCATCACCCAGATAAATACGGCGACAACCAGATTTACTTTGGCGTATTCCAGACCGGCAATGGTCTGGAAGATGGAAGGGATGGCAACTCCAAGGCCTACACCGGCAACAATGCAGAACGCCACCCAAAGGGAGAGATAGCGTTCAAAGAAGCCAAGGGGGGAATGTGTTTCAGTCATAATGTACCTATAGTCTCAAGTTGCCGTTGAAGTTCTATCTTGTTCATGCTTTCAAGTGGCAAGTGAATCAAGGCTTTGATGCGCCTTTCCAGCATGGCAAAGATGCGATTGAATTCCTGACCGGTAGCCTCCTCGCTACCTTCAAATTTGGCAGGGTCGGGCACACCCCAATGTGCTTTAAGGGGTTCACCGGGAAATATCGGACAGATTTCACTGGCGACGGTGTCGCAGACGGTAATCACGATATCAATAGGCTGGTCGGTGAATTCGTCCCATGATTTGCTTTGATAGTCGGTAGTTGCGATACCGTGTGCTTTCAGCGTGGCAAGGCTTTTCGGATGAACGTCGCCGGTAGGAAAACTTCCGGCGCTGTGTGATAAAAAACGGCTACCACCGTGATGTGCCAACAAGGCTTCCGCCATGATAGAGCGGCAGGAATTACCGGTGCATAGAAATAATACGGATAGAGGGTTAGCCATTAACCGCCCTCCGCTTTTGCATCTGCAGTTCTTTCATCTAATTTTCCTCACCCGAAAATCTAGATAACTCATTTGCAATGACACGCCCTCCGGTGCCATGTGCTCGTAGCGGCAGCTGACACGCATCAGCGACCTGATACTTGGCGTTACGTCGTAGGCTGTGCTTAAATGAGCCATCATGGCCAGCGTGGACCCGTGCTCCCGTGATCCGATGCCCAGAACAGGAGGGGCCTGAAGCAGGAGATACGAATTCCGCATCAACCTGCAACAGGTCTCCCGTCAGTGCCAGTTCTATACGTGGAGGGTGGCTTTCTTCCAGACTACTACCATCCACGAAAGCCTGTAAGGAAAAGGCACCTAACCCCTCCCCAATTTCAGCGCCTAGGAAGGAAGAAGGCGCCGGGAGAACTGCGGAGAGGGGTTGTTCTACCGGGATGGCAAAGTCCCGTTCATAATCGTCAAATCCGGCAACGGCCACGAATCCGGTCATGGGGGTTCCGCTACAGTTTACAAGCCGGTTAATTTTATTCTGCAAGCTCGGTCGTTGAACCCAAGTCTTCAAGCAGTACATTGCTGTCTTCGTAACTACCAGACGCTTCAATACATCCGAAAACGCTACAGTTATGGTCGCGTTCGGTATTTATGCTACCATGATGACCACCACCACCACTAACACCTGCGTGAGCGGGTCCGCTAATAGCAGGAGCTATCACAACAACAACGCCCACAATCAAGGCCACCGGCAAAGCCGCAGGCAAAGATAATCGCCCCGCCATCGGGGCCAGTTCTTTCAGGTTTGATACCATCTGAATAATCTCCAAGGATTTTTTTACTTACAAAATGGCAAAGCAATACAAGGTGCATCGCTCTGATGGGCGCACCTTTGACAGGAATCAAATTACATTGCAAGTAAAAAAATCGCTAATTTC
>JBAJNM010000017.1 GCA_036881865.1 Parvularculales bacterium
CGCAAGGTTTTAATTTCCGCCCCGGCCAACGGCGCAGACCAGACAATTGTTTATGGTCTTAATCATAAAAAGTTACGCAAGAGTCACACCATTGTTTCTAATGCCTCCTGCACCACCAACTGCTTAGCACCGGTAGCCCACATTATTCATCGGGTCTGTGATATCAAGCAGGGTTTTATGACCACGGTTCATGCCTACACGGGTGACCAGAACATGGTGGACACCCTCCATCCAGACCCCCGGAGAGCACGAGCGGCAGCGGTTTCTATGATACCCACCTCAACAGGGGCCGCTAAAGCTATCGGCCTTGTGTTGCCGGAATTGGACGGGCGGTTGGATGGCTCATCTATACGAGTACCCACTCCCAATGTTTCCATGGTTGACCTCACCGTTACCACCGCCCGCCCTACGACAAGTGATGCCATAAATGCTGCTATGAAAAAAGCTGCCAACGGTTCCTTTAAGGGGATTTTACAAGTGGTAGACGAGCCGATGGTCTCTATTGATTTTAATCATAACACGCACTCTTCTGTGTTTGACTTAACGCAAACTCAAGTGATGGGCGGACGGCTAGTGCGGATTTTAAGCTGGTACGACAATGAATGGGGATTTGCCAACCGCATGAGCGATACGGCGGTTGCCATGGGAAAACTCATCTGACCTAACGCCTATGGCCTCTATTCAAGATTCTGATACTTCTGTTGTTACAATACGGCGCACCCTTGATGATCTCCTAGCCACCATAACACGGGGACAACGGGTACTCTTACGTGCCGACCTCAACGTACCCATGGCCGGCAACAGTGTGAGGGATGCCACCCGCCTTGAGCAGCTACGCCCAACCCTCCATGACCTAACCAATGCCGGGGGGAGGGTTATTATTTTATCTCACTTTGGGCGACCGGGTGGCACACCAGATGCAACGTTAAGTTTAGCTCCTATTGCCCGCGCCCTAGAAGGGTATATAGGCATCCCCGTTGCGTTTGCGCCGGATTGCCTTGGGGAAACCGCTCAAAAAGCCATAGAAGCGCTATCTGTGGGGGGTATTCTGGTGCTAGAGAACACCCGCTTTTATCCCGAAGAAGAAGCCAACGACCCTGCCATGGCGCAAGCGTTGGCACGTTATGCGGATTTTTTCGTCAATGATGCTTTTTCAACCTCTCACCGCGCCCATGTCTCAACCCACGGCCTTGGGGCGCTACTGCCCACCTATGGGGGACGCGCCATGGAGGCTGAGCTTCAGGCGCTGGAGAGAATATTAAAAAACCCGGCCCGCCCGGTGATGGCGATTGTTGGGGGAGCAAAAATATCCACAAAACTGGATTTGCTAAATCACCTCACCGAAAAAGCTGATTGCATAGCGATTGGCGGTGCCATGGTCAACAGTTTCCTAGCCGCCATGGGCCATGAGATAGGTCAATCTCTTTATGAATCTAACCAAGTAAAAACCGTGCAAGATATTTTATCGCGCATCGGGTCATCTCTTGTACTGCCCCATGATGTGGCGGTAGCCTGCACTGATGCGCCCCGTACACTTCACCGCATAGCGTCGGTAACCGATGTGGCGCAAGATGAAATTATTCTTGATTTAGGCCCGGTTTCCATTGAGGAGTTGGGCACTCGCATAAGAGCCTCCCGCACAGTTTTGTGGAACGGCCCGCTGGGGGCTTTTGAAATTTCGCCATTTGATGAGGGCACCATAAGCCTTGCTCGCCACATCGCTCTGGCAACCCGAGAGGGTGAGCTGATATCAATAGCGGGTGGGGGTGAAACGGTAGCGGCTTTGAAGGCGGCGGATGTTACGGCAGACCTCACCCATGTTTCTACAGCAGGGGGCGCGTTTCTGGAGTGGCTAGAAGGACGTACCCTGCCCGGTGTTACGACGTTGAATAGAACCTGAAATGCAAGACGGGAGAAAATCATGACCACAAAACCGGACACTCTTGTTGCTGTTGCTAAATCTTTGACGGTATCCGGCAAGGGTATTTTAGCAGCCGATGAAAGCACTGGCACGATGGAAAAACGCTTGTCTTCTATTAGCGTACCATCAACGGAACAAAACCGGCGGGACTATCGTGAGCTCTTGTTCCGCACTGAAGAGGCCATGAGTCATTACATCTCCGGTGTCATCTTGTTTGATGAAACCCTACGACAGAATGCGGCGGATGGAACGCCTCTTGTGTCTCTGATTAAGAAGGCCGGTTCTTGTTCAGGCATCAAGGTTGATAAGGGAGCTAAACCTCTCGCGGGGGCACCGGGAGAAACCGTAACGGAAGGCTTGGACGGCTTACGAGAGCGCCTTGAAGAATACACCACGCTGGGGGCACAATTTGCTAAATGGCGTGCTACATACACGATTGGTTTAAGCCTGCCCACCTCCACCGCCATCTCCGCCAACGCACACGCCCTGGCACGCTACGCCGCCCTGTGTCAGGAAGCCGGTATTGTGCCTATTGTAGAGCCGGAAGTGCTCATGGATGGCGATCATGACATCAATCGCTGCCTTGAGGTAACCGAAGCCGTGCTTCATAGTGTTTATGAAGCCCTCAACAACCAAAACGTCCTGCTGGAGGGTACATTACTCAAGCCCAATATGGTCTTATCCGGTAGTGACTGCAAAACCCAAGCCAGTGTGGAGGAGGTTGCTCAAGCCACCCTGTCTTGCCTACAACGCGCTGTGCCTAAGTCCGTATCAGGCATTGCCTTTTTGTCCGGTGGTCAATCAGACAAAGCTGCCACCGCTCACTTGAATGCTATGAATGCTCTTGGTAATGCATCATGGCCCCTGACGTTCTCTTATGGGCGCGCTCTTCAGGCAGCTCCTCTTAAGGCATGGGCCGGCAAATCTGAAAACAAATCCGCCGCTCAAAGCGCCTTTGCGCACCGAGCACAAATGAACAGCCTAGCCACTCAAGGTCGCTGGCAAGCGGCCATGGAGCAGGACACCGCCTAACACCCCGTGCCTACTTCTCCCGACACCGGCTCCAGCCTCTGTCGCCTTTATCTGGTGACACCGCCTCAGTTTGACCCAGTGGCGTTTGCAGCTGACCTGGCTCCTGTTCTGGATGCGGGCGATGTTGCTTGTTTGCAGATTAGGGTAAAACACCCTCAGGACACCCCTGCGCACGATGATGATATTCGCCGAACCGTAAACACTCTTATGCCTGTGGTACGGCGTTATCCGGTAGCGATGATACTCAATGACCGACCAGACCTGGCCCACGAGCTAGGCACCGATGGTGTTCATGTAGGTCAGCAGGATATATCCTGCAAACAAGCACGCAAAATTGTAGGATCAGAGTGTAGTGTTGGTGTTACTTGTCACAATTCACGTCATTTGGCGATGGTCGCCGGAGAAGACGGTGCTGATTATGTAGCTTTTGGAGCTTTTTTCCCTACTGCCACCAAACAAGCAAAGACCCGTGCTACACTGGATCTATTACGCCAATGGCAGGAAGATATGCTAATACCCTGCGTTGCCATCGGCGGTATTACGCCAGAAAACGCCCGCCCTCTTGTTGAGGCGGGAGCAGATTTTCTGGCGGTAAGCCACGGTGTGTGGGGATATGCTCACGGGCCTGCCGTCGCCGTTGCAGCCTTTAATCATCTTTTCTCAGAAATTGCTTCCTGACCCCATAGCACCAAGCCACAAAAGTGTGCCATTTGTCTTAGGCTCCATAGAGTGCTATCAGAACTCTCATGAAGATAAACGGTAATGAGATTCGTCCCGGTAATGTTATTGAACATAAGGGGGGATTATGGGTTGCGGTTAAGACTCAACATGTTAAGCCGGGCAAGGGCGGTGCTTTTGCGCAGGTGGAACTGAAAAATCTTATTGACGGCACCAAGCTCAATGAGCGGTTTCGCTCGTCAGAAACGGTTGAGCGCGTACGCTTAGAGCAAGGAGACTATCAGTTTCTCTATGCGGATGGCGATCAACTCACATTCATGAACACCAATACCTATGACCAAGTAAACGTACCCTCAGACCTCATGGGTGAGCGCACAGCCTTCTTGCAAGACGGCATGATGGTAACGGTGGAGAGTTACGAAGAACGCCCCATTGGGGTTAACCTTCCCGACCAAGTCACCCTTGAGGTGCAAGAGACAGAACCCACGGTTAAGGGCCAAACGGCAGCCTCATCTAACAAACCAGCGATTCTAGAAAATGGCCTACGCATTATGGTGCCGCCCTTTATAGCAAACGGCGATAAAATCATTGTAGATACCAGCGACATCGCTTATGTCCGCCGTGCCGACTAAACGTCTTGTCACTACCCCATGACAGATTTCTCGCCGCCTCTGGCTCTTATGGCACAGGCCGCACGTCGCACCGCGCGTGGTTTTGCCAGAGAGTTTGGCGAAATTGGTTACCTCCAATCTTCTCTTAAAGGGCAGACCGGGTTTGCGGCCAATACGCATACCAAAATGAGTGAAGCCCTGCGGGAGGAACTAGCCCCGTCCGGGTATGGATTCTATGACGATTCTCCCTCCCTCACATCCCATACGCGCTGCTGGGTAGCCACGCCTCTGGATGGGGCTATTAATTTTTTGCATGGCATTCCCGCTGTCGCCATCTCCATTGCACTGGAAGACGAAGGCGAATGTATTGCCGGCGTCGTCTACAATCCCCTAACGGGAGAATTATTTCGGACTGAACGAGGCGTAGGTGCTTTTCTGAACAATCGCCGCTTACGTGTTTCAGCTCGTAACCAGTTAACAGAGGCCATAGTTGCCGTTCATCCACCCGGTACGCGCAGTGCTGATTTTGCCCCTTACACTATACAGCAAGCCACCTTAGCACCAAAAATATCAGGTCTTCGTCAAAGCGGATGCCCCTCTCTTGATTTAGCACTTCTGGCTACCGGTCGATTGGATGGCTTTTGGGGTTATAGCCTAACCCCACAAGCCATAGCGGCAGGGATATTACTGGTTCGGGAAGCCGGTGGCCATGTAACGGATATGCAAAACATACCCACTACGCTGGCAAGCCCTTTTGGCGGCCATGTGGTAGCTGCCCCCGCCTCTCTCCATGAAAAAATGCATGAAACTCTCACAAAAGCCCACCCCCGCCAACAGAATGATTAGACAGGTGCAAAAAAACAGGTAAAGTGAGTTAGAGTTTATATCCTGAGGAGGATCCAAGAGAAAGGGTGTCTCATGACTGTTATGGATCACATCAACAAACTGATTGAGCGGCATCGTAAAATTGAGAGTGATATTACTCTTGAAAACCAGAGACCCAATCCTGACCAAATTAAGCTCTCAGAAATGAAACGACAGAAGCTACAAATTAAAGAAGAGATTGAACGCCTGAAAATCACCCCCGACAACGCACGGGATATCAACGCAGTATAAAGAATCAAAACTTTTACGGCTGATCCGATGAAAAGGTTTTTCTCTCTTCCATATCGCTTGCGCTTGCATCGGCTACAGCATTATCTGTAGCACTTTCCGGAAGGGCAGCAGACGTTACATCAGAGCGAGACTCTCCAACAAGGGCCAGAGAGACATTAGCGGTATCCTTCTCTTTTTTGCGGGCTTCACGCTCCTCTTTTTTGCGGGCTCTCTCTACACGAGCGGCAGCCTTAGATACAGCCTCATCCATTTCAATCTGAGTGCACAATCCCAACACCACCGGATCGGTTGGCGTTATATTGGGTGTGTTCCAATGAGAGCGTTCACGCACCCTTTTAATGGTTGCTTTAGTTGTATTGACCAGCCGACCAATCTGAGCATCGTTTAATTCAGGATGATGCCGTAACAGCCATGATATGGCGTCGGGCCTGCTTTGGCGGCGACTCACCGGCGTATAACGTGATTTTTTCTTAGTGCCCAGGCTTTCTTGAACTTGCTCAATCAGCGCAAGTCGGGCCGTTTCTTCTGCCTGACAGCGCTCTAAGTCTTCACGACTAATCTGCCCGTTACTTATAGGACTAATCCCTAATATACCCTGCGCAACATCTCCATCCGCAATGCCCTTTACTTCAAGAGGGTGCAGACCACAAAAATCAGCAATCTGATCAAAGGTTAGCGTGGTGTTGTCCACCAACCAGACAGCGGTGGCTTTAGGCATCAAAGGTTGCGGCATTATTGTTTCTCTGAGTTTTCTTAAAGCGGACGTCCCAAGGGAGTTATGCCCGATGATTAAGATACAAAGCCATCATATTTTTTCTTGAAACGGCTCAACCTTCCACCTCGGTCAACAAGATGCTGCCCACCACCAGTCCATGCCGGGTGGGTCGTCGGGTCAATATCCAACGTCAGCGTATCTCCCTCCGCGCCATAGGTTGAGCGAGTCTGAAAGGTCGTACCATCGGTCATAACCACCGTAATGGTATGATAAGCAGGATGAATGTCTTTTTTCATGGGGACGTCTCTCTAATTTGTCGGCCTCATTATATTATGGACGCCCCCATAGATGCAAGTCATGGAAACTACCCTTTTTTTGAGCTACTTTTCTTAAGAGGTCAATTTTGATACCATTTCAGGCAAAACGGGTAGCCCATGCCACCTGATGAATGAGACTTACCCTAGATAATATCATCAAGTGACCGATTCTTCTCTCCAATCTTCCGGCACTCACCCCTCTGGTCGAGGAGTCAGTGGCAGCATCCCCGTTGAGGAAATCACCTCCCAGCGTCCTCGTAGCGAGACCCCCCGCCCCCTGGTCAGGCTTATGCCCTACATACGCCGCTACCGGTTGATGTTATCCATTGCAGCGGTCGCCCTAATTACCGCTACTGTCGCCACCTTAGCGGTGCCTCTCAGTGTTCGCTGGATGATTGACCTCGGTTTCTCCGGCGATAGCAGCATCTTTATTGACCGCTACTTTGCCCAAATCCTAATGGTGGGTCTTATACTCGGCATCGCCAGCGCTACCCGATTTTTCTGTGTGAGTTGGCTAGGAGAGCGCTTGGTGGCAGATTTAAGAAATGCCGTCTATCGCCACATTATGATACTTAGTCCAGCATTCTTTGAAGTGACCCGCACCGGCGAAATCCTCTCACGCCTAACATCAGATACCACCCTCATTAAAACCGTTGTGGGCTCCAGCCTTTCTGTGGCCCTACGCAATTTGTTTCTCTTTGCAGGTGCCTCCGTAATGCTGGTAGTCACCAGCGTTCAGTTGAGCAGTATGGTTTTGCTCGCTCTGCCCATTATCATCGTGCCCCTCATTATCTTTGGCCGTTTGGTGCGCCGCCTCTCGCGCACAAACCAAGATAGAATTGCTGATACCAGCGCCCACGCCGGAGAAAGCCTCAACGCCATACAAACAGTGCAAGCCTTCACCCGTGAGACGTACAACAGCGCCATTTTTCACAGCTCCGTTGAAACCGCTTTTCAGGCAGCCCGATGGCATATCACGGCCCGTAGCGTCTTGACAGGGCTTGTGATTTCTCTGGCCTTCTCAAGTGTAATTGTCATTCTCTGGGTTGGCGCGCAATTGGTTCTGGACGGCCAAATGACCGCCGGGCAATTAGGACAATTTGTGCTATATGCTGTTTTTGCGGCAACCTCCATGGGAGCCTTGAGCGAAGTCTGGGGAGAGATACAAGCAGCAGCCGGTGCTACAGAACGCCTCATGGAACTTCTAGATACAATCCCCGATATTGTAGCGCCCGAGACGCCGCGATCTTTTCCAACTCCCTCCATCGGCACCGTTACCTTTGATTGTGTTGATTTTTCCTATCCCACCCGTCCGCAAACAAGAGCAATAAAGTCTTTTTCACTGACAGTGGACTCAGGCGAAACCGTAGCCCTTTTTGGACCCTCAGGGGCCGGAAAAACCACTCTCTTTCAGCTCTTGCTGCGTTTTTATGATCCGCAAGCGGGTAGTATATTTTTTGATGGCATAGATCTTCATCACGCCACTCCCCAAGATGTCCGTTGCCGAATTGGATTAGTTGCACAAGATCCTACCATTTTTGCTATGAGCATCGCCGACAACATTCGCTATGGTTACCCTGACGCCGATGAGACCGCCATCCGAGATGCAGCAGAAGCTGCCCAAGTAACAGAGTTTGTAACCACCTTACCGGACGGCTACAATACTATGATTGGAGAGCGTGGCGTCACCCTGTCCGGTGGACAGCGCCAACGCATTGCCATCGCCCGTGCCTTATTAAAAGATGCACCAGTGTTGCTTTTGGATGAAGCTACCAGCGCTCTGGACTCCGAAAACGAAGCGCTAGTACAACGGGCACTGGAGAGGCTGATGGAGAATCGTACCACTCTCGTTATTGCTCACCGTCTAGCGACAGCACGACGGGCGGAGCGTATAGTGGTAATGGACAAAGGGGAGATTATAGATACAGGCACACATGATCAGCTCGTAGCCGAAGGAGGGCTTTATGCACGTCTTGTGCAACTTCAGATGGAAGATAACAAACACCCCATCCCGCCAAAGGCAACAGACGCCGCCGCAGAGTAACACCGATATCACGAAAAAGAAGAATTATGATTATGATTAAGACGTTTATATGGATTATAGTAGCGGCGTTCGTTATCGTCATTGTGTATGGGGTGTGGACGTTTCTTTCTATTTCCGGTGGTTTTGATGATGTTCAATCCTCCTTTGGTGGACAGTGCCGAACCATTGGTGGGGTGGTTGGCGCAGAGGATTTACAAATAAACCATAGCACAGGCCTAGCGTATATCGCCGCCCTAAATCGACGCATCATAGGAACCGAAGACGCCTCCAGAGGCATGATTTATCGTCTGGACATGCGCGCCCACACACCCGTTCCGGTAGATGTAACCCCCGATACACCTGCAGACTTCCAGCCCCATGGCGTGAGTTTGATAAGAACAGGTGACGGCTTTACCTACCTTTTTGTCGTCAATCACCCCCAAGCCGGCGGGCACACAATTGAAGTCTTTGAGATTGTCCCTTCAGGTATCAATTATGTTGAAACCATCACTTATGATGCACTCACCACCCCTAACGACTTAGTCGCCGTGGGGCCACGCTCATTTTACGCCACCAATGATATTGATACGGGCGGTAGTGAGATCGGGCAATTCGTCGCTCTTCTGCTAGCTTTACCTCTGGGGAGTGTGTCTTATTTTGATGGCGCACAAGGTACCATCACAGCAGATGACCACCGCTTTGCCAACGGCATTAATATATCCCCCGACGGACGCACAGTTTATGTTGCAGAAATGTTGGGACGCCAGATTATTCTCTACGACCGTAACATAGAAGCCGGTATACTCACCCGCATTAATGTTATTCCTCTACCAGGGCTCGTGGATAATATGGATGTTGATGAAGAGGGGGCTCTCTGGGTTACCCTTCATCCGCGCTTTCCGTCCCTCATCAGCCACAGCCGCGATGAAGCCGCCCTATCCCCCTCCCAAATTGTGAAGATAGATCCGACAACAGGCAAGATGGAGCAAATTTATCTCAACAGCGGCGAAGAAATCTCAGGTGCCAGTGTTGGGGCCGCCTATGACAATAAAATGCTGATTGGCTCTATCTTTGAACCCAAAATATTGCTTTGCAGGCTACCCTAATTATCCAACTTGCCCGCTCTAGTTACACACCAACCAGCGGATAATAGGCAGTTCACTGAAACCGGCTTGTCATAAGCCCGCTTTTCCCTATAATCCGCCGTTTGCTGATAAGGACAGCGTATGACGATGACATCTCCAAAAATTGGCGTCATTATGGGAAGCCAGTCCGATTGGGAGACCCTGCGCCATAGCGCAGACATTCTAGCCACTCTGGATATACCCCATAAATGCCAGATTATCTCGGCCCACCGCACTCCCGAGCGACTTTATGATTACGCCCGCAATGCCCACACTCGTGGGCTGAAAATTATTATCGCCGGTGCGGGAGGGGCAGCCCACCTGCCCGGCATGACGGCAGCCCTTACACCCTTACCGGTGTTCGCCGTGCCTGTAGAAAGTCATGCCCTTGGCGGGCAAGACAGTTTGTTTTCCATCGTTCAGATGCCTGCGGGGGTTCCCGTCGGTACTCTTGCCATTGGCAAGGCGGGTGCTATCAACGCGGCGTTGTTAGCTACAGCAGTGCTCGCTCTTGAAGATGATGGTTTGCGCCAACGCCTTGAGCAATGGCGGGCGGCACAAACGGCTGGCGTTCCTGACACTCCAATAAACGACGGTTAGGACTATGACGGGCGAAGCCCCCCCTCTGGTGCCTGGTGGTATCGTTGGCATTGTAGGAGGCGGACAGTTAGGGCGGATGCTAGCGCTGGCAGCAGCGCAATTGGGGTTGCATTGTCATATCTATACGTCTGAGGAAAATTCTCCCGCCAGTGCCGTAGCCTCACAGACTATATGCGCTCCTTATGATGATGAACAGGCCTTAGGGCAATTTGCAGCGAAGGTGGATGTTATTACTTATGAGTTTGAAAACATTCCTCTTGAGACCATAGATTTTCTATCCCAGCGCAAGCCTGTACGCCCTAGTGCTCATGCGCTGGATGTAGCTCAAGACCGGTTAACGGAGAAGACGTTTATAAGGGAGATTGGTATTCCTGTTGCTGATTTTTCCACAGTGAATGATTTACACTCCCTGCAAGAGGCGGTTGCGGGTTTGGGTACGCCATGTGTTCTTAAGACGCGGCATTTTGGCTATGATGGAAAAGGGCAAGTTCTTATTCAGGACAGTGCCCAGTGTAAGGAGGCTTATACTGCCCTTGAGGGTGCACCCGCCATTGCAGAGGCTTTTGTGTCCTTTGAACGAGAGGTCTCCGTTTTGGTGTCGCGTTTTATAGATGGAGCGGTAGTATTTTATGATCCGGTAGAAAATGAGCATAAAAACCACATTCTCCACCGCTCTTATGCACCTGCCCGCCTTACAACTGCGGAACGCGGCGCGGCGCTCTCTTGTGGAGCGCGTCTTGTCGAGGCTCTGGATTATGTGGGGCTTTTGGCGGTGGAATTATTTGTTCTACCTGAAGGTGACTCTCAGGAACCACACCTGCTTGTCAACGAAATAGCGCCTCGGGTTCATAATTCCGGTCACTGGACTCAGGATGCATGCGCTACGAGTCAGTTTGAGCAGCATATTCGTGCGGTGTGCGGTTGGCCCTCGGGCGATGTTATGCGCCATTGTGATGCTGTGATGACCAATCTTATCGGTGATGATGTTGAGAGATGGCATATGATGGCTTCTGAACCCGCCTGTGCTCTTCTCTTTACGGTAAGGATGATATTCGCCCGGGCCGTAAAATGGGCCACATAACGCAGCTTTATCCTTTGGGCAAAATGTCAAGGACGTTTAAGATAGGTTGATAAAACTTTCGTAATTTTATGAACAAGAGTTGTAGAGATGATCGATCAACAAAACGAATCCGATTATGTACTCGATGACGTATTACAGGATGGTTTAGACGTTGTCATTTGCGGAACAGCGGCGGGGACCCGTTCAGCAGAACTCGGACAATACTATGCCGGACCCGGCAACAAGTTCTGGCCTACCCTTCATGAGATTGGCCTAACACCGCGCCATCTTACGCCAGCAGAGTTCCCCCACCTGCCCGAGTTTGGCGTAGGCCTTACGGATCTTGTCAAACACAACAGTGGTGGAGATGCCAGCCTCGGTCAGGAAGATTATGATATTTCAGGTTTCCGGGAAAAAATTCTTAGGTACCAACCCCGTTTGCTCGCTTTTAATAGCAAGAATGCAGCGGCACAAGCATTCAACACAAAGACAAAGAAAGTAGAATATGGTTTTCAGCAGCGTCAAGTTGGCGAAACCCGACTTTTTGTTCTTCCTTCAACCTCCGGTGCTGCAAGCAAATACTGGGATGCAAAGCATTGGCATGACATGGCGCACTGGCTTGGGCGAGGGGTTAATTAGTGACTACCCTCTATCTTAAAAAGGATAACGCAACCGAGCGAGAATAACAAAAGGGTTCGGCACCTTATCTAAGGTCCGCCTGACATCGCTCTTTACTCGTTCAAATCGCATCACATCAGCGATACGCCGGTCAAGAAAGCACCACGTATCGGCAAAATGTTCACTTTCATCCCCCAACCATACTGTGAGCGTTGCCCCAAAAACTCCCGCCAGAATGGCACGCTTGGTATAAAAATTGAAATCCGCAGACGTATCCCCGCACAACTGCCAAATAGCATCCACCGTGCGGTACATCATGGTCAACGCCTGTCCGCTATAGGCCGGTAATAGAAGAAGCGACATAGCACGCCGCACCTCATCTCTATGGAGAGCATCTGCCTCAAGACGATACCGAACAGCACGGGTTATCCGCTCCCGCACCTTGTAAGACGCCCACTCCACATCAGCTTCTATGGTTTGCGCCATGCGCTCATCGCCCATTTTAGAAAAAAACGCAATAATCTGACCCATACCACCGGGAAAGGCCAATTTCACAGCTCCACTGTCCATAGATTGTGCAGTAGTAGCACGCTCAAGAGCGACCCTAGACCAGCCATCAAAGGGCACATGGTGCAACATTTCCTCTACAAGACCACGCCTTATATAATCAGAACTACCCATAGTACTCCTGTATGGACATCATTCGCCCCTTGTGCTATAAACGCTTGTTGTGGCCCTTTCCGTAATCTAGCAGAAAGATAGCCACCCGCCAAATGGTTGTAGCATGATATACGAGGTTTGGTGCCTGCAAGGCTGGGTGAACACTCAGTGGGAACAGGGTTTTGCGAAATAATGTTTGGCAAAAACAAAGAGATGGTGTCTGTGCAAGTACTTGTGCGCGATAATAATGTGGACCAAGCCCTTAAGGTACTAAAGAAGAAAATGCAGCGTGAAGGCATTTTCCGCGAGATGAAGTTACGTACCCACTACGAGAAGCCATCGGTGAAAAACGCCCGCGAAAAAGCAGAGTCCATTCGCCGAGCCCGCAAACTGGCCCGCAAACAGGCCCAACGCGACGGATTGCTACCTAGCAACTATTCCTCTCATCGTTAGGCTCCCCCATCGCAGGGTTTTCCACCGTCAAATTTCTTACTGCTATCTGATAGCACGCTGCCTGCCACCTCATCAGCGCCCTAGAATGCGCGGATAATGTTCTCTACCATCTTCTTTGCGTCTGCAAACAACATCATAGTGTTATCCCGGAAGAACAATTCATTTTCCACGCCTGCATAGCCCGCCCCCATACCACGCTTAATAAACAAAACCGTTCCGGCTTTTTCAACATCAAGAACAGGCATTCCAAAAATAGGACTTGTCTGGTCTGTCTTGGCGGCAGGGTTGGTGACATCGTTAGCACCAATAACAAAGGCTACATCGGTCTGGGAAAACTGGCTATTAATATCTTCCAACTCAAACACTTCATCGTAAGGCACATTAGCCTCCGCCAGAAGAACATTCATGTGCCCCGGCATACGTCCGGCAACCGGATGAATAGCATAAGAGATCTTAACGCCTTCTTGTTTAAGAACGTCCACCATTTCCTTCAACGCATGTTGGGCTTGAGCCACAGCCATACCATAACCGGGCACGATAATCACGGAGCCTGCGTTTTTCATAATGAAGGCCGCATCATCCGCACTACCCTGTTTGACTGGGCGGGTTTCCGCCACGCCGGATGTTGCAGCCTCCGTTCCGCCAAAACCGCCTAATATCACGCTGAAGAAGGAGCGGTTCATGCCCCGACACATAATGTAGCTCAAAATAGCGCCGGATGATCCCACCAACGCACCGGTGATAATCAAGGCCATGTTGGACAAAGTAAACCCGATACCGGCCGCCGCCCATCCGGAATATGAATTCAGCATAGAAATCACAACAGGCATGTCTGCCCCACCGATGGGAATGATAATCAAAAACCCGACAACAAAACTTAAAACGGTGATGGCAAGAAATAATTCTAACGGATAAGACGCTCCGTTAAAACACAACCACCCGATAGAAAGGGCAATCATTAAGCCCAAAGTACCGTTCACCCCGTGGCGCGCCGGAATGAGAATGGGAGCACCAGACATAATGCCCTGTAATTTGGCAAAAGCGATAACCGAACCGGAAAACGTAACGGCGCCGACCGCCACACCCAGTGACATCTCCAATAGGCTGGCGGCTTGTATGGCTCCGTCAGCGCCCAGAATACCAAAAGCCCCAGGCGCTAAGAACGCTGCCCACGCCACCAGCACAGCGGCCAACCCCACCAAAGAATGAAAGGCGGCTACCAACTGGGGCATGGCAGTCATGGCGATGCGTTGGGCTATAATGGCACCGATGCCCCCGCCAATAGCAACGCCTATAATAATAAGCCCCGCTGTAAAGGCATCAGAGGATTCCAACTGCAACAGAGTGACCAGCACGGCAAGGGCCATACCTGCCACGCCAAAGCTATTGCCTTGACGGGCGGTAGCGGGAGAACTCAGCCCACGCAGGGCGAGGATAAAGAAGACACCGGCGGTAATATAAAGAACCGCTGCCAGATTGGCGGATATCATAACTTACCCACCCTTTTTTCGATACATGGAGAGCATCCGACGGGTGACAAGAAATCCGCCAAAAATATTAACGGAAGCTAATATGATGGCAAGAAAGCCAAGCCATTTAGCAATGCCGTTACCCTCCGTTGCATTGCCAAAAGAAACACCGGCGGCAATCAGCGCACCCACCACAATGACCGATGAGATGGCATTGGTTACCGACATAAGCGGTGTATGCAACGCCGGTGTAACAGACCACACCACATAATAGCCGACGAATATCGCCAGAACGAAAATGCCCAAAAGGTAAATAAGCGGGTCAACGTCAGTCATAAATTAAGCATCCTCCTGTTTTGTGTCACTAAACATGGGGTGAATAGCGCTACCATCGTGGGTTAGCGCCGTTGCAGTGATAATTTCATCTTCCCAGTCGATCTCCAGGGCACCGGCTTCCTGATTGACGATAAACTCTAAAAAATTAAATACGTTTTTGGCATAAAGCGCGCTTGCATCGCTGGCAAGGCGACCCGCTACATTGCTATGACCAATGATGGTAACACCGCCGACCTCCGTTACGGTATCGGCCTGAGTGAGAGCGCAATTTCCTCCCTGCTCTACAGCTAAATCTACAATGACCGAACCCGGCTTCATGGAGTGCACCATATCCTCGCTTACCAAAACCGGCGCAGGGCGTCCGGGTATCAGCGCCGTGGTGATTACAATATCCTGCTTCGCAATATGTTCCGCCACCAATGCCGCTTGACGGCGTTGGTAGTCCTCACTCATTTCTTTGGCATAACCTCCAGCGGTCTCTCCGCTATCGTCTGCTGCATCCTCTTCCACCATAACAAATGACCCTCCCAGACTTTCCACTTGCTCCTGGGCAACGGCGCGTACGTCTGTAGCAGAGACAATAGCTCCTAAACGCCGTGCGGTTGCAATCGCCTGAAGACCCGCAACCCCGACTCCCATCACAAACACCCGTGCGGGGGCAACGGTTCCGGCTGCCGTCATCATAAGAGGTATCATGCGGGCATAATGTTCGGTGGCATCCAGAACAGATTTATAACCTGCCAGATTAGCCTGAGAGGACAAAACATCCATAGACTGCGCCCGCGTAATCCGGGGCATGAGTTCCATAGCAAAGGCCGTAACCCCCGCCGATACGTATTGTTGTATCGCGCCCCCGTAGGCATCCAACAGACCCACCACACAGGCGCCCTGTTTGGCATGTGCCAGATGCGCTTCGCCCGGAGGCCGCACGGTTAGAATAACATCGGCACCCTCAAGAGCCTCCCGTTTATCTTTTGCAATATGAGCTCCGGCCTGAGCGTAATGGTCATCGTTAAAAAATGCCCTAGCACCGGCGCCGGTCTCAACAGCCACCTCAAACTTTAGACCCAGTAGTTTCTTCACTGTCTCAGGAGAGACGGCAACGCGGCGCTCGCCCTCGCGGTGTTCTTTCGCAATACCGGCTTTCATAAGCACTAATCAAACGCTTACGTAAGAAAGAGCGCCATAAGAATCAAAATGAGAGCAACAACCCCTGTTGACCACTTTACCAGCCTCAAAAACCCCTCATAAGCCCTCATATGGGATTGGCTATCCATGGCTTCACCCCACTGCTGGCCACTTTTTTCATCCCTCATAATACACCTCCTACACCATCAGCCTATTGATGAGATTATACCAACAACCAACCCGGAGCAAGCCTCCCCGGTACATAACCCTCTAGCTCATAGACCTAGAACTCTCGCACAGAAAGAGAATAATCCCATTCTGCCAGCAGTGTCCGCAAGGCCGAGACAAAAGCCAAGGGCTGGTCTAGCATCACATGATGCCGCGCTTCGGGAATGCCAATAACAGGTGCTTTGCGTCCCAACAGATCAAACATATAATTAGCTACATCAAGGGGCATCAACACGGATTTATCACCACGGACAATAGCAATGCGGCAACGGGCATTGCGTAACCTATCGGACATATCGCCAATAGAAAACCGGCGATAGACATCAGGATCAAACTTCCACCCCCACCCTGTGTGTTCGCCATTGTCATCCTGGGCGGCGCGCACGGAATGCCGAGCAATATAATTAAGCAGAAAACCATTTTCGCATGGCTGCTCCGGTGCCAGCCGAAACCGGCCCATAGCTGCCTCAACGGTGGGATAGACACGGTTGGGACGTATTAACCGACGAGGCCGTTTATGCTCCCGACCCGGGGGATTGATAGGACTATCTACAATCACCGTGCCTGCTAGCCGCTCGCCATACAAAGCCGAGGTCAGGATAGTGATAAACCCGCCAAAAGAATGCCCCACAATGACAGGGGGCGTTTTGTGATTAAAGAACCCCGCATCCTGACAAACTTCCATCTGCTCTTGTGTGTAGGTTTCAATGTCGTAAGCCCCCCGCCAACCGCTATCACCCATGCCGGAGAGATTCATGGCGGCTACGCAAAAATCTTGCGCTAGAAATGGCGCAATGAAAGACCACCAACGCGCATGAGCGCCATTGCCATGCACCAACAAAAGCCCACGTTTATCAGGGCTGCCCCACAACAGATACTCAATAGAGCACCCTGAAACCTCAATATTCCGGATTTCGCATGGCGTATTGATAGCATCCGTGAACCATTCCGGTGGCTGAAAATGTTTCTGCCCGGGAACAGCCGTATTGTTCATGTCGGTCTTTAGCATGTCAGTCATTGGTTGTCCGCCGTCCCAGCATTTTGAACACTCCCGTGCCCGTCATAATCGTCCGCTCCTCACACCACAGCCTGCCTTGTACCGTGACAAAATCGTCATGAATTGATGTTATCTCTCCTTTGCCCTGTACCCAGTCCCCCGGTTTTGCAGGACTTATAAAATCCGTCAGCAAGCGCACCGTAATCCAATACCGACCATACCGTTCACCGATAATATGGCCAAAAGCCATATCGGCAAAGGCCATCAGCATACCGCCATGACAATCCCGCCTGCCATTCGAATGACGTGTTGCAACCCGAAACCCCCGGATACCGCCTTCCTTTTGGTAAAACGGCCCCATGATATCGCTGAAGCCCTCACGCCCATGCCACGTTACACGCTCAAACCCGTCAGGGGCGTCCTCTGCAAGGGATATGTTTCCATCAGACACCTATTTGCCGGTCTCCTGAACCGCCTTAAAAGCCTCTACCTGCTCCAGCGTTGCCTCCTTCTGATAACGCGCCTTCCAATCAGAAAATGGCATGCCGTAAACACGCTCCCGCGCCTCATCCCGCGAAAGAGAAACACCCCGCTCCGTACCTGCCTCCTGCAACCAATCCGACAAACAATTACGGCAGAATCCCGCTTGAATCATCAAATCAATGTTTTGAACATCATGACGCCCGCGTAAGTGCTCTACCAACCGGCGAAATGCCGCCGCCTCCATCGCTATAAGCGTATCTTCATCTACTGTTGTCATTTTCATATTCCCTTTGACTCTCTATAACGTAAACTCAGTTACGGTGATACCGTCACGGGAGCTTCTTCGTTAAGAAGCCTCCCATGATCTGTCATGACGGGATCCATAGTGACATATTGCACGAATTTCAGGCTGCACCAACAAAGGACGCAACAAATCCGCCAACCGCTCAGCCCAGACAGATTGCCCTGATGCATCCCCGATTAAATCATGACGCAACTCTACCAAAACATGCGCCCGCCCCCGAGCCGTACCATGGCGATACATCGTATCTCCCGGCAAATCTCCGCTATAAGGCTTATTATCACCCACACACAGACCCGACACAGAACGCAACCCTTCAAGAAGCGGTGTAACCATACGATCGTCTTTGTCCCACAAAATGCCCACATGCCAAGGCCGCTCTTTACCCCTCCAGATCGGCGTAAAACTATGCACAGAAAATAGCACCGGTGTGGTTTCTTCCACACTCAGCCGATTAATCTCTTCATCAATCGCCCGATGATAAGGTTCATACCAATCCTCTATTCGCATTGCGATCTCATCTGCCGTAAGGTTTTGATTGCCCGGAACAGGGCGGCCATCAGAGAGTTCCATAATCAACGTCGGATCAACTAACCCCCGATTGGCATCAATAAAAAGACGGGAAAAACCACACAGAATAGCCGGGCACTCAAGAGCCTCCGCCACCTGTCGCGCTACATGCGCCGCACCCACATCATAAGCAATATGGTTGGCGAACTCGGCAGGCTCCAACCCAAGAGACCCATAGCCTTGAGGCAGAGCATTAGAGGCATGGTCACAGACAACCACCGCACCAGCATTCTTATGACCCGCAGTGCACTCAAAGGGCGCAGATGCTATAGGGGGAAGAGTCTCAAATGTGGAGGAGGGTGGCATATTTATTGGCCGGACGGAAGATAGCTGATAGACTCTTACGCGTTTGTTCCTTACGGGTTATCATTGTTTTTCAGGTAGTAGCACAACAATGATAAGCAAGACAACAAAACAAAGCCGGAGCGCAAAAATGCAAAATGAACAAATCAAAACACATCGTCCCCTCGTTGTAGTTCTCATAGCGATAGTATGGACTTGTTTTAGCGCTCAAGAATCGCAAGCCGACTTGGTTTTGTGTAATGAGACGAAAAATCGGGTGGGCGTTGCTATTGGCTATCATAATGCTCAAGACTGGATAAGTGAGGGATGGTGGACTATCTCCGGTGGCTCGTGCAATATCCTGTTGAAGGGTGATTTAAGCGCTCGCTATTATTACATCCACGCTACAGATTATGATGAATACCGCACATGGGAGGGATCGGCACGTCTGTGCACATCAAATCAAGAGTTTATTATTGTCGGACGACAAAGATGCGTTGAGCGTGATTTTGACGAAGAGGGTTTTCGGGAAGTTGATGTCGGTGAGGCGACCGACTGGACATATAAGCTCACCCCCGGAACAGCTAACACCCCTAAACCATGATGGTTCTCCCGCACCGTTCGGCACGAAACGTCAAAATCATAGCAACGCTAGGGCCTTCATGTAAAGACTATGACATCATTCGCAACCTGCATTTGGCGGGAGCGGATACGTTTCGGCTCAACATGAGTCATCAGTCTCGTGAGAATTTGCGCCACTTCCACACAATACTGCGTGCCGTAGAACAAGACGTAGAGCGGCCTATTGGTATTTTGGTTGACTTGCAGGGACCAAAGCCCCGCATTGGCCGATTGAGCGGCGGCGAGGCGGTGCTTACGGCCGGAGAGTCTTTTCGCCTTGATTTAGAAGAGACCCCTGGCGACAACCGCCGTGCACCCCTGCCTCATGAAGATATTATTGCAACCCTATCACTTGGGGACCTGATTTTGCTGGATGATGGACGATTAAAACTTCGCACCACAGCCTGTGACAAACGTGGCGTTGATACTATCATTGAAGAGGGTGGAGTACTATATGACCGCAAGGGTATTAATTTGCCGGATACTACCTCCCCTGCAGTTCCCTTAACCCCAAAAGATAACGCCGATATTGATGAAGCACTGTCTCTTGGAGTGGACTGGATAGCGCTTTCTCTGGTGCAACACCCTGAAGATGTGCGCTCTTTGCAAGAGCGGGTGAAAAACAGAGCCGCCATCATGGCAAAAATTGAAACACCCTCAGCCCTCAATACGCTAGATGGTATTATTGATGTAGCCGATGGCATTATGATTGCCCGCGGGGATTTGGGTGTAGAACTGCCCATAGAACAGGTTCCCGGGTGGCAAAAGCAAATCACCCGACGTTGCCGTCGAGCCGGAAAGCCGGTTGTTGTAGCAACCCAGATGCTGGAATCCATGATTACCTCTCCCCTGCCTACCCGCGCTGAAGTGTCGGACGTAGCCACAGCCGTCTTTGAGGGTGCAGATAGTATTATGCTATCAGCTGAATCGGCCACTGGTGCTCATCCTGTTGAGGCAGTGCGCATGATGGACTCCATCGCCAAATCCGTTGAAACCCACACCACCTATTCCGGCATTCTTAATGCCCAACGCGCCAAGCCTGAACCTACCGGTCCGGATGCCATTAGTGCCGCTGCCTATACCATAGCCCTTACTCTAAATACGGCAGCTATTTTGTGCTACACCACCTCCGGCTCCACAGGTTTGCGAGTTGCCAGAGAGCGTCCGCCCATTCCGACACTAGCTCTCACCCCCAACCATCACACGGCACGGCGTTTAGCTCTGGTTTGGGGTCTACGCTGCATTTTGACCGAAGACCCTAGCAGTCTTGATGATATGGTGGCCCGCGCTTGCGCTATTGCCGTCCAGGAAGGACATGCTACTAAGGGCGATAAAATTATCATTACCGCAGGTGTTCCCCTTGGAACTCCGGGAGCAACTAACATGTTACGGGTAGCAGATATTGAGGGGGACGAATAGTCCGTCACTCTCTGAAATCTTTCACCTTAAAGCTTTTATCCCTGACGAGCCTTAAAGCGGCGATTGGTTTTGTTTATGACGTACAGGCGTCCACGCCTGCGCACCAGACGATTATCACGATGCCGACCCCGCAGAGATTTCAGTGAATTGCGCACTTTCATGAAAAAAACTCTCTTTTACTTTTATATCACTCTTCACAAGCCGGAAGCGCTCTGCAGACTTAACACACGGGCAGCCCCTACTGCAAGAGGTTATACTTTATCCTGCTGTTCATCACTATCTGCGATGTCACGCAATCCGCGAACCCGTGGACTGGCGAGCGCATAAAATACCATTAAAACCATCAGGGCCGCTCCAAGAAAAAATGGGCCCTGAGGATATACTCCATAGAGCGGCATGCCCGTTACAGGGTTCAAAATATGCCCTACTGCCGCCGTCCCTGCCAAAAGACCCGCCATAGCGCCTTGTTCACGAGAACTCACCAATAAAGACCCCGCTGCCATTAACCCCGGACGCAACATGCCAAACCCCAACCCCGCAAAAACCAAAGCTCCTGTTAGCACACCATAACTATCCCCCGCCACGAGCAAAACAAACGCCAGAAATGAAAAACCCCCACCCCAGTAGATTAAAGTCAGTGGCCCCGGATCAAATGACCGAATAAACACCACCTGCACAAACAGCGCCGCCATCGCCATAGCCATAAAAGAGACACCAACCAATTGAGCCGTGTTTTCGGGAGCCAGTTCCAGAGTATCCATAAAATAAAAAGCTGTAATCTGCATAACTATAGTCTGTGAAAAAGCAAGCGCCACCTCCATAATCAATATGGGAAAAATCCGACGGTCCGTTAGTTTTAATCGGACCTGACGCTCCAACGTTCCCATAGGGGCCGTGCGTTCCGGTAAGCGATACCAAACCAGCACCGCGCTGGCGGTTGCCAAAAAAGACACCACGAAAAACGGTGTGAGAATCCCCAACGAAACTAACATAGAGGCAAACCCGGGCCCGATAACGGTGCCAACTCCAAAGGCTGCCGCTATAGAGGCCACACCGGCACTTCGTTTAGAACGGGTTGTGCGATCAGCCACATAGGCCTGAGCACCCGGCATGGTGCCGGAGCCAAACGTACCAAAGATAGAACGCACCGCAACAAGACAGAAAAAAACTGCCGTCACCCCCAACATTCCCTCAAGACCTGCATAGACGACAAGAGCAAACCCCAGAGTGGAGACGGCAAACCCAAACAACCCTACAAGAATGATAGGCTTGCGCCCCCATGTGTCGCTACGCCGTCCCCAAAACGGACTCATAACGACCCACAAAACGGCAGACAGTGCAAAGATGGCCCCTGTCTCAACCTCCGTTAAGCCCAACTCGCGCGCCAGAGGAGGCAAGACGGCAAAAAACAAAGACTGCCCCATCCCCACACACAACAGGCTGATAAAAAGCGTATTGAATCCCCGTTGGCGCTCCTGAGCCGATGTAACCGCCCCGGAAACCGGTGCCGGAGCACTCCCCCCCGGGGGCGACTGTATAAGATAATGTTCATCAGGGGGAGACATAGGATTTTTATATCATACATCTCTCATACTTTGAGCTTAATCGGTGACCGGCAGGTAGCAAGATTATGGCGTGATGATGTTGCGGGTTTGCCCAAATCTATCCTTTTAGTACAATACTGCCATTATAGACCTGCCAGCCCACACAAAAGACAGGAGCGTTTTATGACCATCGGTGACCGGACAGCAAACCTACCCCCCACTCAGGATGAACCCCGACATGAGCCCCCCACCAGTTCTTTCTTCAACCTGACGCCGTTTGACTCTCTTTGGCAGCAGATGGAGCGGGGAATTCAGATTATCTTCGGTATTGGGCTCATTACCCTGTTTGGATTTCTGGGCGAGGCGTGGGGTGCACCCAATGTGCCTTATGAGGCAATTTTCCGAACCATCGCGCTGTTTGGCCTGTGTTTTATGTGCACAATTTTTATCACTCCCATGGCCCTTTATCTTTATATGGCCCTTAGACTCTGGACAAATCTTTCCGTGGTTCGCATTAACCAAATCCGCACCGGATTGTTTAACATTCTGCTTTTATTTTTAGCCATACTTCTTTACGTTCAGGTAAGAGAGCTCGTTATCGCTATGGTAGAGGCCCAAGGTCTGGAAGCTTGGGACGACTAACATCAAATAAACCAATCTCAGGAGAGCAACCTCATGGCTTTAAAAAAAATTGACATAGAACCTCTCTCCAGCGCTATGGGTGCGACCATCACCGGCGTTGATTTATCCGATAATCTGGACAATGAAACCGTGGACGATATCCATCAGGCACTTCTGGATAATCACGTAATCTTTTTCCGCGACCAGACGCTCACTCCCGAACGGCACAAGATGTTCGGACGGCACTTTGGTTCTCTCAACATTCACCCTTACGTTAAGGGCATGGCGGACCATGAAGAGGTTATGGAAATCATCAAAGAGCCGGAAGAGAAGGTGAACTTCGGCGGGGGATGGCATTCGGATATGTCTTTTCTGGAGGAACCCGCCATGGGCTCCATTCTTTATGCCGTGGAGACACCACCGATTGGGGGCGATACGCTATTTGCCAACCAGCATCTTGCCTATGAAACTCTCTCGGACGGCATGAAAGATATGCTGGGTGGCCTTGTCGCCATTCACACCGCAGGCGAGGAATACAGCCGAAAAGGCCATTCTGCACAACAAAGAGTATCTATGGATGTTAAACAGATAGATGAGGCACCCACTTATGAGCATCCCGTTGTGCGCACTCATCCTCAGACCGGACGCAAGGCGCTGTATGTCAATCGCGGTTTCACAATACGTTTCAAAAACATGACCCGTGCCGAAAGTAAACCCTTGCTAGATTATCTCTATAAACATTCAACCCGCGAACCGTTCACGTGCCGCTTTCGATGGCAACCAGGCTCTATTGCTTTTTGGGATAACCGCTCCGTTCAGCATTATGCCTTAAACGATTATCACGGCCACCGCCGCCATATGCGCCGTGTCACCATTAACGGCGACCGTCCTTTTTAAGGAAACTTTGCCTACAAATTAAAGATACGTTGCGCCGTGCCGCCAAGAAAGGCCGCTCGCGCATCAGGCTCCAGCCCAAGCCCCTCTAAACCGTCAAGAGCTTGTGCGGCCGTAATCATGGGATAATTTGTCCCAAATAATACCTTTCCCCCTCCACGACCTGCCATGAACCGAATCAGTTCCGGCGGATATCTGCTGATCGTATAAGCTGACGTATCAATGTAGACATTCTCATGTTTTGTTGCCACCGCAACGGCTTCCTCCGTCCACGGATAGCCTATATGCCCCCCCACAATCACAAGGTCCGGAAAATGCAACGCTACCTGATCCAGATAAATAGGCCGCCCCACCTCCGAGGGCATTAACGGCCCCGTATGACCAATTTGCGTGCAAAAAGGAACCCCTTCTTCAATACAGGCTACATAAACCGGATAATACCGACTGTTCGTCGGAGGCACTTCCCACAACCACGGCAAAACCCTGATGGCCTTAAAACCATAATCACGTACGCATCTGCGCACCTCGGCTATGGCCTCCATGGGTTTGCTAATATCAACGGACCCCACCCCGACCAACCTGTCCGGAAACTCACCAACAAATTGTGCAACCTCCTCATTTGAAATCATGACGTTGCGGGGAGCCACCCATGCGCTGATTAACATGCGATCAACGCCTGCCTTGTCCATCATGCCAACGGTTTCGGAGACCGGCAGTTCTTCGGTAAGGGGCGACTCTCTTGTCCAGCGTCTTAAAGAGTCAAAAATCACATCCTGACTATGACGCAACGTCGGGTGTTGTCCCCAAGCATCTATAATCATCGCGGGTTTCCTCTCTCTATTCGGCAAAAATGGCGGGCGTGGTTGAGGTTGAACTTATGTTCCTTACGATGTCAACTGTGTCAAAGATTCTAGCGCTTTAGATTGTTGTTCAGGTATATAAAATTGGCAAAAATCTTTACAAAAACAGAGAAGCGCTTATGTTAGCAGGTTCATCATTGGGGCGGTTAGCTCAGTTGGTTAGAGCGTTCGCTTGACATGCGAGAGGTCGTTGGTTCGAATCCAGTACCGCCCACCATTTTATTGAATTGAAACCAATCGCCTGGTTTTCCCCAATGTTTTCCACAATCCTCCGTGGTCACAAACAAGGCCCCACGGAGGGGACGAATTGCATGGTATTACTAGGATATCCAAGGTGTATCGCCCTGATCCGCAATAGCTACTGGAACGCCGGGGCGCATGCTCAGGCTGCCGAACGGGAAGGTTCTGCACATTTTTATATCCCTTGACTCCTATCCTCCACCGTCAATTACCATCACATCTGCTTTTTTCATGACTTTTCAGCGATGGCTGATAATTGATGAGTAGTTCAAACCAATTGCTAAGATTGGTTATTAAGGATACTCTGCCATTATGCCCTCACCGCCGTGCGTCGCGCATAGCTCGCCAGCATCGGGCAACCGGCGAAAATACCGAGGTTTTTAACAAAGTTTTGAGTTTCGTGCTGCCCTTCAATTCCACTGAAATTCCAGAAGTCATGCAGGTTGAAATTAATAACCAAAATATAGATGGCGCAGGCATAGGCCATTTGCCAGACATAGCGATTGGCAAGCAACGCCCCGCCAAGCACCAAATTGGTAAGGCTGGCAATCAGTAAAAGCGGCGTGGTGAACGGCACACCATGACGTTGCATCAGGTTAATATGGGTTTGCCAATCGGAAAATTTTGCCAAGCCGGGTAAGACAAAATACAAGCCCAGCAAACTCCGGCCGACAATTAATGACAGTTGATCTATATGTTTATCCAATTTCTGCATGGCGGAGACTTTCGCCTTTCCCAGTTCGTTTCAGCGTAAACTAATCCTCGGTAAAGAGGCAACACTGATTGCCCACAACCTAGAAGAAGAACCCCCGAAAAAAACCACCCCTTTATCAGATGGCATAATACGTTATAGTACAAAGTTAGTTGAAACCCGCATCAAGACAAACAAGCCCCGCCCATGCCTCTACCATCCCTCAACCCCACCATTGAAAAAGAAACAGCACAACTGTTTGAAAACCCTTTTGAGGTTATAACTCCTCCTGAAAGTAATCAGGCACCAGTGATTTTATGTTTACCTCATTCGGGACGCACATACCCTCTTGAGTTCATTCGCCAGTCGCGCCTTGAGATTAATAAGCTCCGGCGCTCAGAAGATAGCTTTGTCGATGCCCTTCTTGAAAATGCACCCCAAGAGGGTGCCAGCATGATTGTCGCCCGCTTTCCCCGTGCCTGGTTGGATGTCAACAGGGAGCCCTATGAACTAGACCCAACCATGTTTTCCGAACCCCTGCCCCCTCATGTTAACAGGCACTCACCCCGGGTGGGAGCCGGTCTTGGCGTCATTGCCCGTATTGTGAGCGAGGACGTAAACATATACAAAGCGCCGCTACAATTTGCCGAGGTCGAACAACGGATACGTCATTTATACTTCCCCTTCCATACCCAGCTTCAAACTCTGATGACGAACCTTCGCCACCGCTTTGGCTATGCGGTTTTAGTGGATTGCCACTCCATGCCATCAGGCCCAATCAGCACAACAGGAATGGCGGATATCGTATTGGGTGATCGTTACGCCACCACAGCCACCAGCGCTCTTGTAGATCATATTGAAAGTCACCTAACCCATGCCGGCTATAAAGTTGCGCGCAACAGGCCTTATGCGGGTGGGTTTATTACCCAACGGCACGGGCATCCCTCTCTTGATCTACATGCCCTGCAAATTGAAATAAACCGGGCGCTTTACATGAATGAAAAATCCTTTGACCTTCATCATGGCTTTACCAAACTGCAACATGACATGACCACTATGGTGCGGGAGATTGTCACTCTCTCTCCGGAGGATTTTGGGTTCTCCCCCAAGCAAGCTGCTCAATAGGGGATTACAAAAAAGGGATGCACAAAAGACGGCGTTAAGTTTGTATAACCCTTAACGGTTAAAAATTACAGCCACAAAAGGAAGTCTCCCCATGGAAAATTTAATTGAAGAAGTCGTCTCTTTGCTTGATTTCTCAGCCTCCTTGTTTTTGTTTGCGCTGGGAATTGGCGTTGCTTTTATTATGGTCTTGTACATTATTGACCGCTTCCAAACGACCCATGCCATAAGGCGCAATTATCCTCTCATTGGCCGGTTCCGCTATTTGTTTGAATATCTGGGAGAATATTTCAGACAGTATTTCTTCGCTCTGGACCGCGAAGAAATGCCCTTTAACCGAGCGCAGCGCAGCTGGGTTTACCGAGCTTCAAAAGGTGTGGATGCTACTATTGCTTTTGGGAGCACCCACGATATTCGCCCCACAGGGTCAGTCTTGTTCGTCAATTGTCCTTTTCCAAAATTAAAAGAAGATACCACCGAGCCGCAGTTTGTGACCATAGGTCCTCACTGCCCTCATCCATACAAGACCAAATCCATTTTCAACATATCCGGCATGAGTTTCGGTGCCATCTCAAAACCGGCGGTTCAGGCTCTTTCAAACGGTGCCCGCATGGCAGGGTGCTGGATGAATACAGGTGAGGGAGGATTATCTCCCTATCATGTTGAGGGCGGTGCAGACATTGTATTTCAGATAGGCACGGCAAAATATGGCGTTCGTGATGAGGACGGCCATTTGTCAGACAAAAAACTTGCCACCATAGCCACCTACAACCAAGTTAAAATGTTTGAAATCAAACTCAGTCAAGGTGCCAAGCCCGGCATCGGCGGGATTCTTCCCGCTGCCAAAGTAACACCGGAGATTGCTGCCGTACGCGGCATTGAGGTGGGGGAAGCCTCGTTAAGTCCGAACCGTCATCCGGAGATAGATAATGCCGAACAACTCCTTGATATGATTCACCACGTGCGTACCCATACCGGAAAGCCAACAGGCTTCAAAATGGTTATCGGGGCTTATGGTTGGCTGGATGAATTGTGTGAAGCTATTATACGGCGCGGTCCTGATGAAAGTGCTCCTGATTTCATTACCCTTGATTCAGGCGACGGCGGAACCGGTGCTGCCCCCATGGCCCTTATGGATTCCGTCGGGCTCCCCATTCGTGAAACTTTACCCATGTTAGTCGATATCCTCTCACGCTACGATTTGCGAGAACGCATTAAAATCATTGCCGGGGGCAAACTGATTAATCCGGCTGACGTGGCGTGGGCTTATTGTATAGGCGCTGATTTTGTAATCTCCGGGCGCGGCTTTATGTTTGCGCTGGGGTGTATACAGGCACTGCAATGTAACAAAAACACGTGTCCCACAGGTATTACGACCCACAGTCGAAGACTGCAAAAAGGTCTTAACACGGCAGTCAAAGCCGAGCGGGTGAGGCGTTATGCTGAAGCCATGACCCGTGATGTGTGCACCATTGCTCATTCCTGTGGTGTGAGTGAACCACGTGCACTCAGGCGTTATCATGTCCGTATGATCGGAGAAGATGGTTACTCCCGCGGCTTTCATGAAATCTATCCCGAGGTAACGCCGGAAGCCCAACAATCAAAAACCTAACGAGCAAACCTATAATCTTCCACTTGTGATGAGGGATTAATAATTTTATCTTTCAGCATATTTGGTTTGTTAGGATCCCCTGTGACCGAGACTTCCGTGCCCTTTCCCCGGCTTGATCAATACAGAGCGCTGGCTCACCGCCTTGCCGATGCCACAGGGCCTCTTATTTTGCCTCACTTCAGGGCTGGTGGTCACATAGATAACAAAGCAGATGTAAGCACAGATACAAGGTTTGATCCGGTAACCAAAGCCGACAAAGATGCCGAACGGGTCATGCGTACTCTCATTGCCGATGCTTTTCCAGATCATAACATTATCGGTGAAGAATACGATGACACATTTGGCACAAGTGAGGGCGGTGCAGGTGAATACAGCTGGGTGCTAGACCCTATTGATGGAACCCGCGCCTTTATTATGGGCCTGCCCACATGGGGCACTCTGATTGCTCTTTGTCACAAAGGAACCCCCGTTTTGGGTCTGGTCAACCAACCCTGGACACAAGAACGTTTTGAAGGAGATCGGGAGAGTGCGCATTTTATCTATCAAAACCACGCCGCTCCGTTGCACACCCGCCCCTGTCCAAATTTTGACACAGCTATTTTAGCGGCGACAGCACCAGAGATATTTACAACCCCGGGTGAAGTCAACGTCTTTGAAAAGCTCACTTCATACGTGCGTATGCGCCGCTTTGGAGGGGATTGTTATAATTACTGCCTGCTGGCCAGAGGGTTGATTGATATAGTGGTGGAATCATCCCTTAAACAGGTAGATGTTCAAGCCCTTATACCTATCGTAGAAGGCGCAGGCGGCATTATAACCGACTGGAAGGGACGCCCCAACCCGACGGACGGGCAAGTTATCGCCGCCGGCGACAAAACCCTACACGCTACCGCTCTTGATATTTTAGCTCCTGCCGCCACCTAAAAATTCTTATAAAAAACTATCGGTGTGGGCCAGTTTGTGTTTTTCAGTGTTCTTTGTCGTCATATCATCTTTTATATCATTTCTATCTCTTTTTCGCCGTACGTGTTGTTACGTTGCCACCGTAGGCAAAACTCCTGTATCCTGCACCATAGGAAACAAGAGGGCATTTTATGAGTTGGAAACCGGAAAGTGATGAAATTCACCAACGCCGGATGTGGGCGAAACACCAAGGTGGACAAGAAGCCGTCGCACGCCAACACGAAAAAGGACGGCTCACTATTCGCGAACGTATCGCGGCTCTCATTGACAATGGTAGTTTTCGTGAATTGGGAGAAGGAGCCGGTGTGCCCGAATTTGACGAGAACGGCATCCTCACCGGATTTCAACCCGCCAATTTTGTTTTGGGATTTGGCAAAATAAATAACCGCCAAATTATTGTAGGTGGCGAAGATTTTACCCTCAAGGGCGGCTCACCTAACCCCGCCGGATTACGCAAAAGCATTTATGCAGAAGACGTAGCCCTGCAATACCGTCTACCCCTTGTGCGCCTCCATGAAGGTGGTGGTGGCTCCGTAGCAGGAGCAGGGGGTAACAAAAAACGCCGCCCTATGGGAGAATCCGTTTTTGGGAACCCGCGGTTTCTCTCCGTTGCTAAACTTCTAGGTGTCGTACCCGTAGCCTCTGCCGCCATGGGTCCGGTTGCTGGATTGCCCGCCGCACGCCTAGTATCGTCTCACTTTACCATTATGTGTCGACACGCACAGGTGCTCATCGCAGGACCCGCCGTCGTAAAACGCGCCCTCAATGTGGATATGACTAAAGAACAATTAGGCGGTGCTGAGGTTCATGCCCGCTCCGGTGTCATTGATAATATCGCCGAAGACGAAACGGATGCCCTGAATCAAATTGCGCGTTTTTTGTCTTACCTGCCCGATAACGTCTGGCAACTTCCCCCCCGTGGATCAACAGAAGACAGCGCCCAAAGACAAGAAGAACGTCTGCTTTCCATCGTACCTCGCAACCGGCGATACCCCTTCGCCATGCGCGACGTTATTAGCGATGTTTTTGATGTTGATTCATTTTTCGAAATGAGCCGTCATTATGGACCCGGGACCATTACGGGGTTAGCACGGTTGGATGGCTGGCCGGTAGGCGTGCTGGCCAATGATTGTATGGTGTATGCTGGTGCCATGACAGCCGAGGCCGCACGCAAGACCCGTCGCTTTGTGGACATGTGCAATACGTTCAACCTGCCGATTATAAGTCTGGCAGATGAGCCGGGCTTTATGATTGGGCCGGACTCCGAAAAAGCCGGAACCATTCGCGAAGGAGCAGCCGCCATTGCTGCCGTCATGCAAAGCCGCGTTCCCTGGGCTACAGTTATTGTTCACAAAACATTTGGTGTTGCCGCGGCAGCTCACTTCGGGCCGGGTGGTTTTGTCTTGTCGTGGCCATCAGCTGCCAGCGGAGCACTACCCGTTGAGGGTGGTGTTGCGGTAGCCTTTGGCCGTGAGATTGCCGCCGCCTCCGATCCGGAAGCCAAACGGCGGGAACTGGAAGAAACACTGTCTCAAAGTCAATCACCCTTTCCCCGCGCTGAAGGATTTTCGGTTCATGAGTTGATAGACCCCCGTGAGAGCCGCCCGCGCTTGTGTGACTGGATAAATTGGGCCCGCCCCGCCATGGAAACCCAAACGGAACCGTTTCAGGTGACCATGAGGCCTTAGAAAGAAACTCCGCCTATGACATGGAAATCCGACCTTGAAGAGATCAAAAAACGCCGTGACCTAGCATACAAAATGGGGGGTGAGGAAAAAGTTACCCGTCAGCATAATACAGGACGGCTAACGGTACGGGAACGCATTGATCGCCTTCTTGATGCGGGTAGTTTTCATGAAATTGGTGTTCTTGCCGGACGCGCTCTTTATGACGAGCAAGGTGATGTATCTGAGTTCACCCCTGCTAATTTTGTTATGGGGCGGGGCCGTATAGAAGACCGCCCTGTTGTGGTGGGAGGTGATGATTTCACCGTACGTGGGGGTGCAGCAGATGCAGCGATTGCTCAAAAACAAATTATGGGAGAGCAGTTCGCTAGTGAATACCGGCTGCCTCTTGTGCGTCTTATAGAAGGCACCGGAGGCGGTGGATCCGTTAAATCCCTTGATATGGATGCCCGTACGTATGTGCCGGCAAACCCGGGCTGGCAATGGGTGGTGGAGAATATGTCCACCGTACCGGTGGTCTCTCTGGCTTTGGGACCGGTTGCCGGATTGGGAGCGGCCCGAACCGTCACCAGCCATCTGGCAGTGATGGTGGAAGGGGTATCACAATTATTTGTTGCGGGGCCACCGGTGGTGAACAGGCTTGGTGAATCGGTTACCAAGGAAGAACTAGGAGGTGCCGATATTCACGCCCGCAATGGGGCCATTGATCTTGTTGTGGCCAGTGAAGAAGAAGCCTTTGAGGCTACCCGTCGGTTTTTGTCTTACCTGCCGTCATCGGTGTATGACCTGCCGCCGCACGCACCTTGCCATGATCCTGTTGACCGACGCGATGAGGCGCTGTTGTCTATTGTACCCCGAAATCGGCGTCAGGTTTACAAAATGCGCACCATTATAGAGGCAGTGGTAGATAAAGACTCATTTATGGAGATGGGCCGAATGTGGGGACGGTCATTGATTACGGGTCTGGCGCGGTTGGACGGCTGGCCAGTAGCGGTAATGGCTGGAGACCCCTATCATTATGGCGGCGGCTGGACAGCGGAAGTTTCACAAAAAGCAACCCGCTTTACAGACATAGCAGAAACATTTCATTTGCCGGTTGTTCATCTGGTAGACAATCCGGGGTTTGTTATCGGTTCAGAGTCAGAAAAAGCCGCTACAATTCGCCATGGCGCACGAGCGCTGGCATCGGTCTATCAAGCTAGCGTGCCATGGTGTTCTATACTTATTCGCAAAGTGTTTGGTGTTGCGGGTGCAGCTCACATGAATGCCGCACGGGTTCATTACCGCTACGCCTGGCCATCGGGTGATTGGGGATCTCTGCCCATGGAAGGTGGTATTGAGGCGGCATATAAATCGCAGATTGAAGAGGCAGACGACCCTGATGCGCTCATTAAAGAAATTGAAGAGCGCATGAACCAAGTGCGCTCTCCCTTTCGCACCGCCGAAGCCTTTATGGTAGAAGACATTATCGATCCCCGCGATACGCGCCGCTTGCTCTGCGAGTTTGCCAATCTGGCCGCACCCCTTAGAACGCCCGGCAAAAGCGCCCATGGCATGAGGCCTTAACCTTTCATAATAATTAGGTGTCATAAAATAGTTTTTTCTGCACCTTGAAATTCCCTCCTTAGCATCCCACATGAGCGTTATGAGGCAGGTGCCTTACGGGCCTCCCTTAACATAGTGATTAGATGAAACATTGCTTCAAAGGAGAATGACATGAGCTATTTTGATTTTTCACCTCTTTACAGGTCTACAGTCGGCTTTGATCGCCTTGCGCCTTTTTTTGATACTCTAACCAAGGGTGACGATAATTCCGGGTATCCGCCCTATAACATTGAGCGGACCGGTGAGAATGACTATCGCATCACCATGGCGGTTGCCGGTTTTGAGGACGAGGACTTAACGGTTGAAGCCAAGCAAAACGAACTGTTGATTACGGGAAAACGTGAACAAGATGAGCAAACGACTTATCTTTATCACGGCATTGCAGGTCGCAGTTTTGAACGCCGGTTTCAGTTGGCAGACCATGTCAACGTTACAGGTGCTCATCTATCCAACGGATTGTTGTATGTAGAACTCGTCCGTGAAATTCCGGAGGAAATGCGCTCACGCCGTATCCATATTTCAAATGGATCAAACACAGACAAGGCCATAATTCAAGCCGGTGCTGACGCGGCGTAAACCCTAAACACAAATATTAACACAAGCACAAAGAGGCGTTTTGGCAGATTTTTCTCCAAAGCGCCTCTTTTACTTTTTCTCTTTTTAACGAGACAGAAGACTCTATGCGAGGCTAATAGTTCTCGCGCCAACTCACCCCAACACCAGCGCCAACCTCACTGCCTATATCAGCATCCAGTATTATGTTGGAGGTTACGTCAACTTCTACCGTCACTCCGCTGCCTCCACCATCTGTTCCCTGCTCTACGCCAACATACAAGTCGTCCGTAATATATTTGCCAACCGCCAAAGAGGACCCTTCATCATCTCGAGCCGAATCAAACCGCACTACATCAAGACCTAAATTGGTGCGCAAATCTCTGAGAAGACGATCCCCTGGTATCCGAAACCCCGATAATTGTGCCACAGAGAAGGCAAATTGTGCCGCTTGTCCCGGCGATAATTCTCCCTCACTCCGCCCAAACAAAATATGTGCGACAATCTCCTCTTCCGAATAAGGTGGCTCTGACGTCATAGAAAGCACCGGACTATACAACTTGCCGTAAAGAATAATTTTAGCGCTAATATCAGATGCATCATAGACGGCCTGCAAATCGATGGTAGGATCAATCTCCTGACCACCATCAAATGCAATTTTCCCCTGCGACAAATTGATAGTACGACCCGTAAGGTCAAGAACTCCTTCCGTAAGTGTAATATCACCTGCCAGTTTTATCTGATTCAACGGCCCTGTCGCCTGCAAACTTCCTTCCCAAGAAGACTTAAGACCCCGACCGGATAGTTGAACAGGTGTCTTTGTACGCACAGTTACATTCGTCAATATGGGCATAGGACGCTCATCTACGATGGGGTCTTCTCCAACGGGAGCATTAATCTCCACATAAGGCACAAAATACAAAGATTCTGGTAATTCGCCAGGAATAAGAATGTCAGCCTTTGTTGTTTCCAACTCCCCGGCTATAACAAGGTTTTCACCCGGATTCCGATTGTTCAACCCCACCTCACCACTGATGGCAATAGATACTTCATCAAGGTTCACAACTCTGAAATCTTCAAATTGCAACGAACTCTGCACCAGAGGTAATAAAAACCGACTTACACTAATTTCCCCCCCACCCCGAAGATGCCCCCCTAATCCATCCTCGGC
>JBAJNM010000018.1 GCA_036881865.1 Parvularculales bacterium
CCATCAGGAACTGCTCACGATCGTCAGTCTTAACAACCGGCTTGTGCCCTCAGGGGAGTTGGATACGGGACAGGGACGGTTTGCCGTCAAAGTGCCCGGGTTATTTGAAACACGGCAGGATGTCCTCGAACTGCCCATCAAGGCGTCAGAAGGCAGCGTCGTCACCTTAAGCGATGTGGCGACCATACGCCGCACCTTCAAGGATGCTGAAGAATACGCACGTTTTAACGGCCGCCCTGCCATTGCCATCGAAATCACCAAGCGCATCGGCAGCAACATTATCGAGACAACCGAGAAGACCAGAGCCCTCGTTGATGAACTCTCCGCCGACTGGCCGGAGACTATCAGGGTGGACTACATGCTGGACCAGTCAAACTGGATTAAAGGCACTCTCAACTATCTTCAGGCGGCTATTCTCACCGCCGTGCTTCTGGTCATGATCGTGGTGGTCGCCGCTCTGGGCCTGCGCTCCGCCCTGATGGTGGGGATTGCCATTCCGACCTCGTTCATGGCGGCTTTTTTCGTTTTGGCCTCTTCCGGCTTCACCATCAACATGATGATCATGTTCGGGCTGGTGCTATCGGTGGGCATTCTGGTGGACGCTTCCATCGTGATGGTGGAATACGCCGACAGGAAAATGGCTGAAGGATTAACGCGGGTTGACGCCTACACTCTTGCGGCCAGACGCATGTTCTGGCCGATTGTTTCATCAACGGCGACAACCCTTGCCGCGTTTTTGCCCATGCTGTTGTGGCCCGGGGTGATCGGCAAGTTCATGGGATATCTGCCCATCACGCTTATATTTGTGCTGAGTGCCTCTCTGGTGACGGCTCTTATTTTCCTGCCGGTTTTGGGCAGTCTGGCGGGTGGTACCGAGGCCCGCAATGTTAAGGCCCTCAAACAACTCTCCGGAACGGAAGCCGGAGATGTGCGGACGATCCCGGGTTTTACCGGCTGGTATATCCGGATATTGGACCGCCTCATTTACCACCCCGTACAGGTTATTGCTGTAGCTCTTGTTATATTGGGTTCCGTTGTCTTCATCTTTATTCAGAATAATCCCGGTGTTCAGTTTTTCGTTGATACGGAGCCCAGATATCTCGTTGGCCAGGTGAGTGCGCGGGGCAATCTGTCGGCGCAGGAGACGTCAGATATCGTCCGCACCGTAGAAGAGATTATCCGGGAGGTAGATGGTGTCCTTCATGTCATGTCTTATGCAGGCCCAAGCCGGTCTACAGGCGACCGGGAAACACAACAGCCGCTTGATACGATCGGAACGCTTCATATAGAACTCCTGCCTTACGAGGAGCGCCGTTCAGGTTTTGTCATTCATGAGGAATTGCGCGAGCGCGTAAAAAACCTGCCCGGTATCAATGTGGAGATCATCAACCGTCGAGATGGCCCCTCCAGCGGTAAGGACGTTCAGATAGAACTGACATCCACCGATTATGAGGCCATGATTGAAGCGACAGCCTTTATCAGGGAGCATCTGGACAAGAACGTAGCCGGCATTATTGATATTGAAGATACCCGTCCCCTGCCCGGCGTCGAGTGGGAACTTGATGTGGACAGGGAAAAAGCCGGACGCTTCGGAACCGATGTTTCATCTATCGGCGCTTTTGTGCAACTGGTCACCACAGGCGCTCTCATCGGCGAATACCGGCCTCATGATGCAGACGAAGAAGTGGAAATCAGGGTGCGTTTCCCGCATGAATACCGTAATATTAATCAGCTGGATCAGTTGCGTATCACAACGCCCACGGGTAGCGTGCCGATCAGCAATTTTGTCACGCGCCGGCCAACGCCCAGAATATCCAGCATTGAGCGGATAGACGGGTTGCGCCGCATGGAAATCAAGGCCAATACGGCGCTGGATCCTGCGACGGGAAAAAAGATCCTTGCCGATGACAAGGTCGGAGAAATCAGTGCATGGCTGGATCAGCAAGACATCAATCCTCTCGTCCGGGTACGCTTCAGGGGAGCGAATGAAGAACAGGCCGATGCGCAGGAGTTTCTGTTCAAAGCCATGCTCGGAGCCCTGTTCCTGATGTTTGTTATATTGCTGACCCAGTTCAACAGTTTTTATCATTCCATATTGACGCTCTCCACGGTGGTGATGTCCACCGTTGGCGTTTTGGCAGGCATGATCATCACGGGACAGACATTTAGTGTGATCATGACCGGTACCGGAATTGTGGCACTGGCCGGCATTGTCGTGAACAACTCCATTGTTCTTATTGATACCTATCAACGGCTTCTTCGTGATGGCCTTAATCAGGTTGAGGCGGCCCTGCGAACCGCCGGACAACGCTTAAGACCCATTTTACTGACCACCATCACCACCGTATGTGGCCTCATGCCTATGGCCGTTCAGGTGAACATCAATTTTTTCGAGCGTGACATTGTGTTGGGTGATCCGATTTCGATCTGGTGGACGCAGATGGCGACAGCCATTATTTTCGGCCTTGGCTTTTCGACAATGCTGACGCTGGTTCTGGTGCCCGTTCTGCTGGCGGCACCGGCTGTCTGGCGTAACAGACACACGGAACGTATGGGAAAACCGGCAACCGAAACAACGCCCACCCCCGCTGAGTAGATATTCTTCTATTGACTATTAAGTCGTTGGTAGCGTTTATAACTCACAGGTAAGAGAGCTAGGTAGCCGGTACATATCAGTGCTAGCGTCAACCATGGATAGCTAATAAAAGCAGCAGCCAACAAGCCAATCAGCACTAACGTCAACAACGCCATATCAAGCCGCACTCGCCTTACCAAACGTTTGCCGGAAAATGTTGGAATACGGCTCACCATAAGAAAAGAAATCAATCCCGTATAAAGAACGGTCAAGATTGGCCAATAGACAACCCCTTCCCACCCTAAAAAACCTAAATAAAACGGCATCATCACCAGTGTGGCTGCTGCCGGTGCCGGTACGCCAATAAAATAATCAGTAGCCCAAGGCTGCTCTATGTCATCATCCTGTGCCACATTGAACCGTGCAAGCCGTAAGGCACAACAAATGCTGTACCCAAGGACGACCATCCAACCCGCATCCGGTGCTGTCTGCAATGCCCAGAGATAAATAAGCAAGATCGGCACTACGCCGAAATTGAAAAAGTCTGCCAGAGAGTCGAGTTCAGCCCCAAATCGGGTAGCACTCTTAAGAAGACGCGCTACACGACCATCCAGTGCATCAAACAAACCAGCCATTAACACCATCGCCACAGCTAACTTAAACTGCCCTTCAAAACCAAAACGTAAAGCCGTCAACCCCGCACATACCGACAAAATAGTCAACACATTGGGTATAAGATTGCGTAACGGTAATGACCGAAGCCGCTCACGACGCCGGCGACGCATTACACGAGAGGATACGTTTTTCTGATCTTCAGTGTTCATGGGAGGATTTCCCGTTATCTCACTAGATTATCTAGTGACAGTTTCCCAAACTTCACCATTTATAGTGCGGTCTGCAATAATGGTTTCTCCAGCGACAACCCCCTGCCTCAAGGCCACACGCGGCTGTACGTCCGGTTGCAGATAAACATCTACCCGACTACCAAAGCGAATAATACCAATCCGCTCACCAGCCTGTACATTATCCCCCTCCTCTACTGCAGGCACAATACGCCGAGCCACTAATCCGGCAATCTGGGTAACTATAATATCGTCTCCCCTGTCATCCTCAATAACAATCACACGGCGTTCATTATCCTCGCTGGCTTTGTCCATAGAAGCATTAATAAAAAGTCCGGGCCTGTAAGACGTCTTGACAATTTTCCCCGTAATGGGCGCACGATTAACATGACAGTTAAAAACATTCATGAAAATACTCACCCGTAGACGCAGGTCCTCTCCCATATTCAATTCCGGTGGAGGGGCAGCCTCAGTTATCATGCAGACAACGCCATCAGCCGGACTAACAATTAACCCCTCCCGAACAGGCGTAACACGCTCAGGGTCCCGAAAAAAAAGAACACACCATACTGTTAACACGATCCCCACCCAGCCAAGAGGTTCCCAGACGAGAAAAGCCACGAGAGTCGCAACGGCAAAAATGATAATGAAACGCCATCCCTCACGATGAATTGGGGTCAAGATCCTAGCCAATGTATCCATAGTATTTTTCTCCTCAACAGAACATGTCATTAAAACTGCCTATATTCTACCCTCTTTTTCTTAAAGTAAGACGCCACACATCCATAGAAAACACACACACCCCCATCCAAATAAGGATAAACGTCAACATATAGACCTCATTAAACGGTTCGCCATACACAACCACCGCCATCAAGAACAGCATCGTAGGCTCTAAATATTGCATCAACCCCACCGTAACCATGCGTACGCGTTGCACGCCATAGGCAAACATAACTAGTGGGATTGCAGTTATAGGTCCCAACATCAAAAGAAAGGTTATTGTCCACCAATCATCTCCCATGACATTTTGTCCCTCTCCTGTAGACGCCCACAATAGCCAGAGTATTGCCCCTAAAACCAGAATTAAAACTTCAACGCATAATCCTTCTGTAGCTCCGACCGGTGTTGTTTTGCGAATGTAACAATAACAAGAGAAACAGATAGCCAAAAGAACAGAAACCCACGGGAGGATGCCAAGAAAAACTACCAGGTTCAAAACCCCAAACCCTGCTAGCATCATGGCGGCCCATTGGGCACGGGTTAAGCGTTCTGATAGAATGAAAACCCCTACGAGCATGCTCACCAGAGGTGTTATATAGAAGGAGAGGCTTATCTGTAAAATCAGGTCGTATTTGACAGCATAAACGAAAATCACCCAACAACTACCTATTAACAAAGCGCTAACCAACAGGCGTTTCATCAATTTGGGTGTGGATAAAATGGTAGCAAGGGCCCACCAGCGGCCCATAAGTATGAGTAATATAACACCCAGAACCGCTGTCCATAAAACACGATGAGCTGCCGTTGTATAAATATCTAAATGATCTAGTTGCTTAAAGAAAACAACACTGCTGCCCCATATGATATTGGAACCGACAACGGCCAGTAATCCTGTGAGACCAGGTGGCGGGTGGCCCAAGACGCGCCTGCGCCCTGAAGCCCGGGCAAGGGTCACCTATATGCTCCGGCCGCCCCCGGGAAGAGGTGCGCCAGCATGAAATAATTTATAAACAATGCTATCCAGTAGCGCTTGGAAAGATGCATCTACGATGTTTTCTGAAATCCCTACAGTAAACCAGTGATTATCCTTATCGTCAGCACTTTCAATCACAACACGGGTAACGGCATCGGTGCCGGTTCTCGTTAATATACGCACCTTGAAATCTACAAGACGCATATCGCTGATATAAGATGAGTATTTGCCTAGATCCTTGCGTAAGGCGTTATCTAGCGCATTCACGGGGCCATTGCCCTCTGCTACGGAAAGCAACGCCTCACCATCCACCGTTACCTTGACTGTCGCCTCAACAGCGTTCACTAGTTTACCCAGAGCATTGTGGCGACGCTCAGACATAACTCTGAAGGATTCCACCACAAAATACTCAGGAATTTCTCCCATAATCTGCCGTGCCAACACCTCAAAAGAGGCCTCCGCTCCATCATAAGAATATCCCATAAATTCACGCTCTTTAACGATTTCAAGCAGATTTTGAATACATGAATCATCGGCGCTTACCTCAAGTCCAACTGATGCTAGCCGTCTCGCGATATTGGCGCGGCCGGATTGATTGGAAACCAGAACATGCCGCTTATTACCAATCATCTCTGGTGGCACATGCTCATAAGTGCGTGGATCTTTTTGCACGGCAGAACCATGCAAACCTGCTTTATGGGAAAAAGCAGCATCCCCCACATAAGGGGCGTGACTGTCGGGAGCTCGATTAAGTATTTCGTCCAACACAAAAGAGACTCGCCGCAGAGATTGCAGCCCTTTCATACTAACTCCAGTCTCAAAATAATCCGAGAACTCAGGCTTAAGTAGCAAAGTTGGTATAATAGAGCATAAATTAGCATTACCGCACCGCTCGCCAAGACCGTTAAGCGTTCCTTGAATATGACGCACACCGCTTTTTACAGCGGCCAGAGTATTGGCTACAGCATTTTCCGTATCATTATGGGCATGAATACCCAGACGCTCACCGGGTATCATGGTAGCAACCTCTGACACTATGCGACTGACTTCTCCGGGTAGAGTACCCCCGTTGGTGTCACACAACACAACCCAGCGTGCACCATTATCAATAGCCGCCTTCAGGCACGCCAGCGCATAGTCAGGGTTAGATTTATAGCCATCAAAAAAATGTTCGGCATCCACCATAACTTCGCGGCCACGAGCGCACGCTACCTCAACAGAGTCCGCAATGGCGGCTAGATTTTCTTCATGAGTAGTCTCTAGAACTACCTCTACATGAAAATCCCAACTTTTAGCTACAATGCACACTGCATCCGTCTGAGGTTCAAGCAACGCCGCTAACCCCGTATCATTGCTAGCGCTACGTCCAGGTCGCCGCGTCATACCAAAAGCCGTAAACTGCGCATGTGACAAAGCAGGAGGCTTAGAGAAAAATGCCGTATCAGTCGGGTTAGCTCCCGGCCAACCACCTTCTACATAATCCAACCCTAACTCATCCAGGATCTCCGCAATGCGATACTTATCGTCAACGCTAAAATCCACGCCACGCGTCAATGCACCATCCCGTAGCGTTGTATCCAGAAGGTAAAGTCGTTCTTTGGCCATTGTTCCGCCTTCCCTCTTCGTCTGCACCCTAAAAACTTATGCGGCCAGACCGGCAAGACGAGCCTTGACCTGTTCAGGGGAGATGAGAGGTAGCAGGTTTTTAAGAGCCGGTCCATGATGTTTTCCCGTTAAAGCCAATCGGAGCGGTTTATAGAGCGCCTGCCCTTTTGTACCGGTTTGTTCTGATATCGCCTTGGTCCATGTGCCCCAACTGCTCTCATCCCACGGTGGGAGGGGCAAAAGGTCAACGGCTACGGCAAGAAATGCCGCATCTTCCACCACCGGCTCAACCGGCCCCACAACCACCTGCCACCACAAAATCACCTCATCAAAGCGCTCAAGATTATCCCGTACCCCCTCCCAAAACATAGCCCCACCACCAATTCCCATAACCTCAAGACGCTCCCGCACTTGCCTATAAGCCATCCCGTGTAACAGTCGAGTATTAAGATTCCACACAACCGCCTCATCAAAATGAGTAGGCGTACGCCCCAGCCGCGTTAAGTCAAAGTGTGTCGCTAACTCTTCAAGAGAAAACAATCCACTCGTTGCATCAACCAACCCGGGACCGGCCAGATAACCTGCCAGCGCCATAGGCTCTATGCCCTGATTTTCCATATCACGTGCTGTCAATGTTCCATGCCGCTTAGAGAGCGGTGTTCCCTTTGCACCCACCAGCAACGGATGATGGGCAAAAACCGGAATATCTAGCCCCAACGCTTCATGGAGTTCTATTTGAGCGGCGGTATTGGTGGCGTGGTCCTCGCCACGAATAATATGGGTAATAGAAAAATGACCATCATCCACAACACTGGGCAGAGTATAAAGAAAGCGTCCGTCTTCCCTTTGAATAACAGGATCGGATACAGAATCCGTAGCAACAGACATATCACCCCGCACCATATCGGTCCAGCGCACTGTTTCTCCCGACAAGCGAAACCTCCAATAGGGCTTGCGCCCTTCTGCCTCCAGACGAGCACGGTCGGCAGTGCTTAGAGCAAGGGCGGCTCGATCATAAACCGGTGGCTTGCCATGCCCCAATTGACGGCGACGCTGACGCTCCAACTCTCCAGTTGTTTCGTAACAAGGATACGCCAGACCTTTTTTTGCCAATACCTCAAGGGCTACTTTATGAGTCTCAGCTTGCGCCGATTGCCGTACTTCTTCATCGGCCTCAAGACCCAGCCACCTCAAATCATCACGGATGGCGGTCACGTATTCCTCACGACAGCGCTCCGGGTCTGTATCGTCAAAGCGCAACAACACCTGCCCCCCTGAGGCCCGCGCAAAAAGCCAATTATAAAGAGCGGTGCGCAGATTCCCCACATGTAACCGCCCCGTTGGTGACGGTGCAAAACGAACCATCGGCTGTGTCATGGCAGATTATACCTTATCCTGCTTTGGGTCGCGGAAGGCATTGGTTAGAGGCCAACGTCGATCACGACCAAAATGCCTCACCCCCACCTTAACACCGGGGGCTGCCTGTCGGCGTTTATACTCTGCTATGTGAAGCAAATGTTCAACGCGCCTCACCACATCCTCGCTATGGCCATGTGCTACAACCTCTCTCACGCTCATATCCCGCTCTACCAGACATTCCAAAATATCATCCAGCACATCATAAGACGGCAGGCTATCTTGATCTTTCTGGTTTTCGCGCAATTCTGCCGTGGGGGGTTTGGTAATAATTGTCTGTGGAATAACCACCCCTTGCGGACCCAACCCTTCATGGGGGCGGTGAGCATTACGCCAGCGCGATAATGCAAATACCTGCGTCTTGTATAAATCCTTGACGGGATTAAACCCGCCGTTCATATCGCCATATAAAGTGGCGTATCCAACAGAAACTTCCGACTTATTTCCCGTGGTCAACACCATGTGACCATATTTATTGGACAACGCCATCAACAATACACCCCTTATGCGAGATTGTATGTTCTCTTCCGTAATGTCAGGAGGTTTCTGCTCAAACAAAGGCGCAAGGCTTTCCTCTAACGCTTCAACGCTCTCGCCGATGGCAATTTCTGATAGTTTAACACCAAGGTTTTGGGCACATGCTTTTGCATCAGAAAAACTACTATCCGCGGTATAGCGAGACGGCAACATCACGCACCACACCCGCTCTGCTCCCAGTGCATCCACAGCGATGGTGGAACACAGGGCGCTGTCAATGCCCCCCGATAAACCCAGCACGACACCAGGAAACCGGTTTTTGTTCACATAATCCCTAACGCCGATCATAACGGCGTTGTACATGGCTTCAAGCCCCTCCTGCAGAGAGGTTTGCTCTCCTGTAGCACAACTCCAACCGGATTCCTCCTGCGACCATTGGGTTACCGACACACAATCCCGCCACGCCGGTAACTGAACCGGCTTTGACATATCTACATTCACCACAAAAGAAGCACCATCAAAGACCAACTCATCCTGCCCTCCCCACTGATTGATATAAATCAAGGGCAAGGCGCATTCCTGAACACGTGAGGTTACATGGGCCTGTCGGTTAGCAAATTTGTCATGACTAAATGGTGAACTATTTGGCACAATGAGCAAATCTGCACCCGCCTGCTTTAAGATAGCGGTGACATCCTCAAACCATACATCCTCGCAAATCGGTACCCCCAGCCGGACCCCACGCCACTCAATAGGCTGTGGCATTGGCCCCGATATAAACACGCGCTTTTCATCAAAAACGCCGTAATTGGGCAGGTGGGTCTTAGCGCAATGACCCACAAGAGCGCCCCCGTCAAGCAGCACGACACTGTTATGCAATTTCCCTTCCAACACCCATGGTGCACCTAGAAGCAAAGCCGGTCCGCCATCGGCTGTCAGCGCAGCTAACTCTCTCACCTGTGCTGTAACCGCTTCCTGAAAGGCCGAGCGCAAGACGAGATCCTCCGGCGGATAGCCACTCAAAAATAATTCACTGAACACTACTAAATCGGCGCCTTGCTGTGCCGCCTCCTCCCGAGCGCGACGCACCAACCCGCCATTACCCACAACATCCCCAACAATGGGGTTCAACTGGGCTAGGGCTATAGCGAGTTCTGTCATATTATGCTCCGTTATCCTGTCTGATTAAAGCAGCCTGCCGCGCAAAACAACCATTATCATCGAGGAATACATCCGATTGGGGATGGACTTTATCAACTCAAACGGCAAAAATACCGATCCTGATAAATGACCTTTGTATAAAGAGGATAAAATCCTATGAGCCAAACTGTTAATCGCCGTATTCTTCTGGCAGCAAAACCCTCTGACAAGCTAGAGCCGCAGCATTTTTCTATAGAAGATGCTCCCATAGATGAGCCGGGGGCCGGAGAAATCTTGATCAAAATCCTATATCTCTCACTAGATGCCGCCAACCGCGCATGGATGCAGGGGCGCACCTATCGGGACGAAGTAGGGGCCGGAGTTGTAATGCCTGGCAATGCTTTGGGAGAAGTTGTTACTTCCAACGACGCCTCCTTTGCTCCCGGTGATCTTGTGGAAGGGGATTTGGGATGGCAATCATATGCGGTTCATCCGGCACAAGACTTGCAAAAACGCACAACCCATGAGCCCTTGAGTCATTTGCTGGGTATCTTGGGAATTACCGGCAAGACAGCTTATTTTGGCCTCTTGGATGTCGGTCGCCCTAAACCCGGAGATGTGGTTGTGGTATCAGCAGCAGCGGGTGCCGTTGGTTCTGTAGCGGGTCAGATTGCCAAACACATGGGGTGTCAGGTGATTGGTATTACCGGTAGTGCGAAAAAATGTAACTGGATTACTCAAACCCTTGGCTTTGACGGAGCCATCAATTATAGGGAACAGAAAGTCGGCAAGGCTCTGAGAGAAGCCTGCCCTCAAGGCATTGACGTCTATTTCGACAACACTGGCGGTGATATTCTGGAGGCCGCCCTGTTTTCAATGAAACAAGGTGGGCGAATTGTGTGTTGTGGGGCTGTCTCTCAATATGACACCGGCAACCCAGGTCCGGGTCCGCGTGGTGTGCCGGGCCTAATTGTCACCAAACGGCTCACTATGGAGGGCTTTGTGGTGATGGATTTCGCTCCACGCTGGGCGGAGGCGGAATTACGTCTCGCTCAATGGGCAGAGGCGGGGTATATTCATGTTGCTGAAGATATTCTGGAGGGGCTGGAGCAAGCACCCACCGGGCTGATTGGTCTGCTGGCTGGAGAAAACACCGGCAAGCGACTCGTCAAGGTTGCCTAGTACAAACACATAAACAAGAGAACGTATAAACAGAGAAAAAGGAATTATCATGTCCAACATTATAAGCAAAGAAATCCATTTAGCATCCCGTCCTAATGGTATGCCAAAATTGTCAGATTTCACTCTTGCCGAGAATAGCCTGTCTCAACCGGAGGCCGGGGAGTTTCTGGTGCGCAATATATGGATGTCTGTAGACCCCTATATGCGAGGACGCATGATGGATCGTGAAAGTTATGTACCTCCCTTTCAGATTGGTCATGTCCTAGAGGGCGGCTCTATCGGTCAGGTGGTAGCCTCATCTCACGATGATTACGCGGTGGGAGACTACGTCAGCGGCATGATGGGCTGGCGGGAATATTTCATCAGCAATGGCGATATGATGAGCAAGGTAGATCCCTCCATAGCACCCATTGAAACATTTCTCGGTACTCTGGGCATGCCAGGCCTAACGGCGTATGCCGGACTGCTACGGGTCGGCGCTTTAAAAGACGGTGAAAATGTGTTTGTCTCCGCGGCCTCCGGTGCTGTGGGATCTGTTGTCTGCCAAATTGCCAAAGCCAAGGGATGCCATGTGGCTGGAACCGCCGGTTCAGACGAAAAATGTGCCTGGTTGGAGAAAGAGGCCGGCATAGATGCTGCCATCAACTACAAAACATGCGGCGATTTAGATAGCGCTATTCGCAGGGCTTCCCCGAAGGGTATTGATGTTTGCTTTGAAAATGTCGGTGGAGCACATCTTCAGGCAGCATTAAATAATATGCGCATGCGCGGCCGTATTGCTCTGTGTGGCATGATTGATCAATACAACAATACCGCTCCTGAGCCTGGCCCTAACAATCTAATCTTGGCCGTGGGTATGAGTCTAAAAATGGAAGGCTTTATTGTCACCAACCATATAGACATGATGTCGGATTTCCATCGTGACATGGGACAATGGATTACCGAGGGTAAAATCAAATGGCGTCAAACAGTAGATGAGGGTATAGAAAAAGCACCGGAAGCATTTTTAAAACTGTTCACAGGTGATAATTTCGGTAAGATGCTGGTGAAGGTCGGACCCGACCCGGCAATCTAGCGTTTACGACCCCGTCATAGAAGCGAGAGGGGTGCTGCTGCCGATGATGGTCTTCTCACGTTCTTTTTTCAAGCCTTCCGCAACCATAAACGCTAACTCCAGCGCTTGGCTGGCGTTAAGGCGCGGGTCGCAATGGGTGTGATAACGGGCAGATAAATCCGTTTCCGTAATCGCCTGAGTGCCACCAAGACATTCTGTTACGTTCTGGCCGGTCATTTCCAGATGAATACCACCTGCATAAGACCCCTCTGCCTGATGAACAGACATGAAAGCCCGCACCTCACTCAAAACGCGCTCAATAGGGCGCGTCTTATAGCCATTTATGGCCTTAATCGTATTACCATGCATGGGGTCACACGACCACACAACTTTGCGACCCTCGCGCTGAACCGCCCTTATAAGCGCCGGTAAGTGCTCCTCAACTTTATCCGCACCAAATCTGCAAATAAGAGTAAGCCGCCCCGGTTCATTATCAGGATTGAGAACATCAATCAAGCGGAGTAATTCATCTGGGGTAAGAGACGGACCGCACTTCATGCCGAGAGGGTTTTTAATCCCCCGCACAAAATCAATATGAGCTCCATCCGGCTGGCGGGTCCTATCTCCCACCCAGAGCATATGAGCAGACGTATCGTACCAATCACCCGTTGTTGAATCTACACGGGTCATCGCTTGCTCATAACCCAGCAGAAGAGCTTCGTGACTGGTGAAGAAGTCCGTGCTCCGCATCTGGGGAATGGTAGAAGGATTCATGCCACACGCCCGCATGAAGGCCAAGGATTCGGTAATCCGGCTCGCGAGTTCTTCATAGCGAGTACCCCCCAGAGAGGAGGCGGCGAAGTCCATGTTCCAACTATGCACAAGTTCCAAATCAGCATAGCCCCCTTGAGCAAACGCCCTCAAGAGATTCAACGTAGACGCCGCCTGTCTATATGCTTGCAATTGACGCTGAGGATCCGGTTGCCGCGCCCGCTCTTCAAACTGAATGCCATTGATAATATCGCCCCGATAACTTGGTAGCGTCACACCATCTATGGTTTCATAATCATCTGAGCGCGGTTTGGCGAATTGTCCGGCAATGCGCCCCACCTTAACTACAGGTGAGGATGCTGCAAAGGTTAAGACAATCGCCATTTGCAGTAACACCCGAAAAGTATCCCGTATGACATCAGGATGATGCTCAGCAAAACTTTCAGCACAATCACCACCTTGCAACAGAAAAGCTTCACCTTCTGTCACTTGTGCTAATTGTTGCTTTAGAGTACGTGCCTCGCCAGCAAACACCAGAGGAGGGAACCCGGCCAAGCGCGTCTCCACTGCCACTAATGCGTCAGAGTCAGAATAATTCGGCACTTGCCGAATAGGTTTTGTACGCCAACCATCAGGCATCCAGGGCGCTGTCATGGTTTTTTGTTCCGCTGTTTGAGAGACGAAAGGAGAACATACACTTATTGTTATTTTTGCGCAATTTCTCTTTTATTCATAATTTATCCAGCCCTAGCCTGTCCACTTTTCCCGCATGGTAACCAGTTCCTCAGCCGCTGTAGGATGAACTGCAATGGTCGCATCAAACTGAGCTTTAGTAGCTCCCATCGTAACTGCAATCCCCACCGCCTGTATCAACTCGCCACTATCCGGTCCCATCATGTGAACTCCCAAAATGCGGTCCGTCTTGGGGTCTACCAGTAATTTCATCAGAGTTTGCTCATCACGCCCGGATAAAGTGTGCTTCATAGGGCGAAACCGGCTCTTATAGACATCCACCTCTTCATAGCGCTTGCGGGCCTCTGTTTCCGTTAAGCCCACCGTACCCAAGGGCGGTTGGCTAAACACAGCGGTAGCAATAATGGAATGATCCACGGTCAGTGGATTGTCATTAAAAACCGTCTCTGCAAAAGAAACCCCTTCACGGATAGCAACCGGCGTCAAATTAGCGCGGTTGGTCACATCACCTATAGCATAGATATTTTCCACGTTGGTTTTTGAGAATCCATCAACCTGCACAGCCCCTTTCTTGTCAACAACAACTCCTGCCGCTTCAAGACCCAACCCCTGAACATTAGGCACACGCCCGGTGGCATACATCACAAGGCCCGTCTCTAGTACCTCTCCCCCTTTGAGAGTGACCTTCACCCCTGTCTTATTTTTCTTAAGATCCTCAACGTCACTACCGATACGCACGTCAATCCCCTTTTTTGTCATCTCTTCACGTAGACCGGTACGCAAATCCTCATCAAAGCCACGTAGGATTTCATCCCCCCGATACAACAACGTAGTCTTAACTCCAAGGCCATTAAAAATACCCGCGAATTCAACAGCAATATACCCCCCCCCAACAACCACAATATGATTCGGTAGCGTCTCTAGATGAAATGCCTCGTTAGACGTAATGGCGTGCTCAATGCCCGATACATCAGCCGGAACAAAGGGTGTTGCTCCCGTAGCAATCAGAATTGTTGCTGCTGTCAGAGTCCGTCCGCTAGCAAGGCGCACCGTATGATTGTCAACCAGTTCGGCGTGCTCATTCACTATAGCCACACCTGCTTTTTCCAGATTAGTAATATAAACGCCGTTCAACCGATCAATCTCACGATCTTTATTACGGATAAGAGTCTCCCACGAAAAAGACGGCTGGGACATCTGCCAACCAAAACCGGCAGCATCCTCCATATCTTCGCCAAAGTGACTGGCATAAACAAACAATTTTTTTGGCACACACCCACGAATAACACACGTACCGCCAATGCGGTATTCTTCTGCAATCGCTACCCGCGCGCCATACTGCGCCGCCATGCGGCTTGCCCGCACACCACCGGAACCTGCACCGATGGTAAATAAATCATAATCGTACGTCGTCATTGTTGGGCCTCCATAATATGTATGCCCTCTGCATTGGCGATCATAGCCTTGGCTACCATACCAATAAACAATCCATGGCCCAGAACGCCCGGAATGGCATCCAAAGAGACCGCCAGAGAAGCCGGTGAAGTTATCTCATTTACGTAACAATCGTAGATATGATTTCCCCCATCTGTAATATAAGGCCTGTTATCTTCTCTCTTTCGTAACGCAACCTTGTCTGGCAAATTTAACTCTTTAAGACAAATCTGGATAGCCCGTGCCGTAGCGACAGCACAGAATCTATCAACCTCGACCGGCAGAGGAAACCGCCCAAGCCTATCAACCAACTTACTCTCATCAGCGATAACCACAAATGAGAGCGCCGCATTTGCTACAATTTTCTCCCGCAATAAGGCTCCACCTCCCCCTTTGATAAGACGTAAATCAGAGTCAATCTCATCTGTGCCATCCACCGCAAGATCAAGAGATGGCATATCTTCCGGTGCTATAAGAGGAATACCTGCTTGCTCCGCTAAGTGTGCTGTGCCTTCAGACGTAGCAACCCCCTGCACTTTCATCCCCCCCTTCGTAACCTTCTCTCCTAAATACTCAATAAACCACCGCATAGTTGTGCCGGTGCCAAGTCCCAAAACCATGCCCTCTTCCACCAGGTCCATACTATGGGCCGCAACCTTTTTCTTTAACGATAGCGCTTCGCTCATATTTTTACCTGTTACTCTGTTACGATGCCCAATCATAGCGTAACATACGATTAGAACATGCTACCGTATCACGAATAAGTCTTTTATGATGACACCCACCATCCTTTTTGACCTAGACGGTACGCTGGTTGATACAGCCCGCGATTTAGTTGAAGCCCTCAATGCTGTGCTAGATCATCATGGGCGCACCCCGGTTTCTGTTGATGAGGGACGTCTGATGGTAGGTTACGGAGGACGCGCCCTACTAAAACATGGCTTTGCCGCTACCGGCACACCCGCTGATGATGGCCTACTGGATACCTGCTTTCCCCTGTTTCTAGAAAAATATGAGGCTCATTTGACGCGCTACTCCACACTTTATCCGGGGCTTGTGGCACAATTAACCTCTCTGGTGGAGGAAGGTATTCAGTTGGGGGTAGTCACCAACAAACCTGAACGTTTAGCACGTCTTGTGCTGACCGAGACCGGCATAGACCATTATTTTTCCGCTCTCATTGGTGGCGATACTCTGGCAGAGAAAAAACCTCATCCCGCTCCTCTCATAGCGGCCCTTAATCAGATGGGTGGCTCTGCAGCACACGCTCTTATGGTAGGAGACAGCCAGATTGACAAAGATAGCGCGCAGGCAGCCCGCATGGTTTTTATTGGCGTGAGCTTCGGCTATAGCAAGCCCCCTATGGCAGCCCTTGAGCCAGATGGCCTGCTTAACCACTACGATGACCTACCCGCTGTCGCACACCATCTGCGCCCGCTTGACTTCTCACCTCCCTCATAGCCACTATAGGCATTAGCATAAGGGCGGTTAGCTCAGTTGGCAGAGCACAGTGTTCACATCGCTGGGGTCACTGGTTCAAGTCCAGTACCGCCCACCATATCCATGCGTGAATACATATAACTTCAAACAAAAAATATTAATTTTACACCAAAGTCACTGAGAAATTTTTTCCATCTATTCATCCAACTCGACGTATGTACAATTATAAATGTCGCGAAGCAATTCACCGTCAAACCTCCAGTAGGGACTTGGTTGGACCGAATAATCAATACCCAACACAATACGTGTTGCGCGTGTCAGAGACATTTCCTCACCTCTGAAAGTCACTTTCTTGGGGCCAGAAACTTCAGCGGTGTCCTCCGAATTTACTGCCTGTAAGACGGAGCCAGTCGGGATTGACATCTCGTTAAAATTTAAATTGGGTCGTCGAGACGAGAGGCGTTTAGCGGCTTCGCGGGACTGTGTATCTATCTCCTCATTCTCAGCATTGATTTGAGGCGTAACGTCCTCAAGCCCGAGCCGGTCAAGTAGAACCGACGCCTGCACTTCAGCAATTTCAAAAAATTCACGCTGACTATTAATGCGATAAGGGCCAAAGGCAGTGTGCAAAGCTTTTTCTACGGCAATCTCATCTTCTACTTTGACAGCTTTTGCGCATTCGAATGGAACCGGAACACCAGTTGAGTAGAGTTCACCCATTCTGGCTTGTGGATCCTCCCGTGTCGTCTTTCCAATTTTTACCAATCCTGGCATTGCAGAATTAGTGAGAAGATAGATAATCCCGGCCAACGGCTTCCTCCTAAACCCTCCAAATTTGCTCCGCAAGAAAGCTAGGGAGGTAATAAACCTAAATAAAACAAACTCTGGTGCGTAATCCTACCCCCGTCTTGCGACGTACACGAAAATAAATAGTTCACCATCAAAAAAACTTCGATAACTTATACCACCCTACAACAAATTAATTTTGTGAACAATCTTAAGGGTTCATAGAGGGTAGCAGAAAACTTTCCTACGTGCCATTAAGAGCGTCCCAAGGGCAGTTGTCAGGATGATAGTTGAAGGGAGCGATAAGCAGCTTTCCGTCAGCGGGTTGCTATCAAAAGCCCCTGCTCCTGCTATAATCGGAACGGTCACAATGCCCATTATTGCTTCCTTCCAGAACATCATATTTTTCCTGAAAGCCTATGCTCTCGTATAACCTTAAGATAAGATAGTAAATATTTCGTAAAGGAAAAGATTAGATGAATCTTCCTATGGATTTTTCAGCATTTCCGGCCTTTGAGCCCGGATGGGTATGGCTGGCAGGAGCAGGTCCAGGGGATGTGGGTCTTCTGACGCTGCTCGCAGCCCATGGATTGCAACAGGCGGATGTGGTTGTCTATGATGCACTGGTATCAGACGGGGTGATGGCGTTGGCACGAGATGATGCAGTGCAGATATACGCCGGTAAGCGCGGAGGGCGGCCCTCCTGCCGGCAACAAGATATTTCAGCCCAACTCATTGAACGGGCCAAACAAGGATTACGGGTTTTGCGTCTTAAAGGAGGAGACCCGTTTGTTTTTGGGCGCGGCGGTGAAGAGGCGCAAGCTCTGGGGGTGGCAGGGATTCCGTTTCGGATTATTCCGGGTGTTACGGCAGGTATTGGTGCCCTAGGAACTGCAGGAATTCCCCTAACCCATCGTGATGTCAATCAGGCCGTGACCTTTATTACCGGCCATACAGACAACCCCGAAGGCACCACAAGCCTTGACTGGCAAGCCCTTGCCCGTAGCGCACCGGTGTTGGTTATCTATATGGGCATGCGCCGGCTTGAAGCCATCGCCCAAAATCTATTGAACGCCGGAAAGCCACCTGATGAACCGGTAGCCATTATCAGCAATGCCACTTTGCCGGACCAGCATATCTTAGAGACTACCCTGTCGCTAGCCGCGCAAGACGCCAGCGCTCACGGTCTTACACCTCCGGCTATTATTGTGATTGGCGATGTAGTGCCGTTACGCACTCACCTAAGAAAAACGTAATGACCGGGCGCTAAACTTGGGCGCTATCGCGAGAGGAAACCTTCTCGTACCATTGCGTTAAGTTATTGCACTCTTCAGGTATTTTGGTGCGGGTAAAACGAGCAAAATCAATCGTTGTCATAGCGACAATATCAGCGAGGGTATAACGGTCACCTGCAATATAATCGCGCCCCTCTATAGAGCGGTCTATGAAAGACAGCATTTTTATAATGCGCTCTTTATTGATTTCTCCCCATTCAGGAATTTGCGTCTCTAATTCCGCCATCGCCGGATGCGTGTGACGGTAATACATAGCAACCGGAATCATAAAATTGAGTTCCATACGCCGTTGCCACATTTCTATGATGGCACACTCCAGAGCATCTTTACCCATGAGGTTTGGCTCAGGTTGAAGTCCTTCAAAATAACGGCAGATAGCGATACTCTCGGTAAGCACCTGACCATCATCAAGGATCAACGCTGGTACCTGACTAAGAGGGCTTATTTTCCGATATTCAGAAGTTTTATGCTCTCCTTTCATGATATCAACCTGCTCCATGGGCACCTCAATGCCTTTTTCAGCAAGAAAAACCCGCACCCGACGGGGGTTAACAGCCAGAGTCGTATCATATAGTTTCATAGATCAAGTCTCCCTCGTAGTCCCATTATTATATGCACTGCTGATATGCCTGTTAGCATACCTATAAATATTCTATTCTCAAGAGAAATACCCCCTTGACCCACACCTAATAGTAAGACAAAACAAGCGTTGCTGTTGATAATGTATTGAATGAGGAAATATCCATGAGCATTCGTTTTGATGACAAAGTTGCGATTGTTACGGGCGCAGGCGGTGGTCTGGGCCGGTGTCATGCACTAGAATTGGCGCGACGCGGAGCCAAGGTTGTCGTGAATGACTTAGGCGGCTCGGTTGACGGGTCAGGAGGTGCACCACAAGCAGCTGAATCCGTAGCGCAAGAAATAAAAGATAGCGGAGGCGAGGCCATTGCCAATGGATCCAGCGTCACGGACGATAAAGGCGTTGCCACCATGATTGATGAAACCATCAAGACATTTGGCCGTTTGGATGTTTTGGTGAACAATGCCGGTATTTTGCGAGATAAAAGTTTTGCCAAAATGGAGCTAAGCGACTTTGAAAAAGTCATGGATATTCACGTCATGGGAACTGTCAAACCCACAAAGGCCGCATGGCCCATTATGAAAGGACAGGGCTATGGCCGTATTATGGTGACCACATCATCTTCCGGTCTTTATGGTAATTTTGGCCAGACAAACTATGGTGCAGCCAAATTAGGGCTGGTGGGCTTTATGAACACCCTCAAATTAGAAGGCCAGAAGGATAATATCCACGTAAATGCTCTAGCACCTGTAGCCTATACCCGCATGACGGCTGACCTTATGGCACCGGAGGCTGAGCAAATGCTAACACCGGATATGGTAACCCCCGCCGCCGTTTATCTGGTGAGTGAGGAGGCCCCGACAGGGGTTGTGCTGTGCGCAGGTGCCGGTGTGTTTTCCGTTTCACAGGTCATGGAGAGCGATGGCGTTGTACTCAAGGGTGATGATTTGAGTGCCGATGGCGTTGCCAAGAATTGGGATACCATCGCAGACATGTCAAAAGCCCGCCCATTCTTTATGGGCGGAGAGCAAACCGGTAAAGTTTTGGAAAAACTCTCCGGTAAATAAACCAGAAAAAATTAGTCTTTAGCTGGCCTTATCAACAGCATTGAGATAATCGATGATCGGCGCACCCGCTAGCACGGCGCCAAGTTTTGGTCCGGCAGCACGGAAATGCTCTGTCTTGCCGTGGGCTTCTAAAGCCTCTTGAGAGCTATAGCGCTCCATAAAGACGTAGACGTTCTTATCCTTCTGAGATTGAAAAGCATCATACATTAAGCATTCCGGCTCGCTGGCTTTTACCTGAGCGCGTAAATCACGTACAATAGATTCAAACTCTTCTTGTTTGCCGTCCTGAATGGTCAAAGTTGCTACAACACCGATAGACATGGGAAAATCTCCTGTTTCTATTTATGGGGGGTACTCCCTAGCGCCCTTTATAAGTGCCGGGGCGTTTTTCAAAAAAGGCTGTAAGGGCCTCGTGATGATCTTCTGTGTGATGTGCCAGTGATTGCATCACGGCTGACATTTCCATCACCGTATCAAAAGAATTATACAATCCCTCGCGCATCAGTTTTTTTGTCATACGGAGCACATCCGGTGGCTGAGCGGCAACTTCCGCAGCTAGAGCGTGAGCCTCATCCATTAATTTTTCGGGAGATACCACTTTTGACACCAACCCCCAATCAAGAGCGGTTTGGGCATCAATGGTACGGGCTGTAAAAAATAATTCTGCCGCACGTGCCATACCAATGGTTCGAGGTAAAATCCAGGCACCGCCATCTCCCGGCACGAGTCCCAGACGCAAAAATGTTGCTCCAAAAATAGCATTATCTGCAGCAAGGCGCATATCAGCCAGACACGCAACATCATTGCCAAGGCCGATGGCCGGTCCGTTAACCGCCGCAATAACAGGAGCGCGAATACTCCACAAGGCGCGGATAATACCATGGATGCCATTGCGATAGTGATCTGCCACCTCAACGCCGGGGCCGGTAAATCCACCACCACCCTCACGCATGGCTTTGATATTGCCACCCGCTGAAAAAGCCTTACCCGCTCCGGTTAAGATGACGCAGCGTACGTTGCGGTCTTCGTTAATCTGGGCTGCGGCGCTAGTAAAGTTCGCCGCATCCTCTGACTCCCCCAAAGGGTTGCGGCTTTCAGGACGATTGATCGTTAGGGTTACAATCGGTCCTTCTCGTTCAAAAAGCAAAGCTCCTGTCATAGACATTCTCTCTGTATCTTAGGCATTATACAACAAGCTTCCCGTTAAGGGTAAGATGTCATCCCCGTTTTATCCCGTAGCGCTAAAACGCTTGATATGATACGGAACATCGCCAAACAGGCCATCTATAACCGTCAAACGCCGCACATAATGGCCAACATTCAACTCCTCCGTCATACCCATGCCACCGTGAATCTGGATGGCCTCCTGACCTATAGCCCTGCCTGCCTTGCCAATCAAAACCTTAGCACCGGAGACCGCACGACGACGCTCGGCAGAAGCTTCATCGCTCAATTTCATGTTCACCATATACGTCATGGAAACAGCCTCTTCACAGGCCATAAACATGTCCACCATGCGATGTTGTAATACCTGAAACGAGCCTATAGGAACGCCAAACTGCTTGCGAGTGCGAGAATACTCCAAAGTAGCTTCATTAAGTCTCTTCATGATGCCAACAGACTCAGCGCATAACGCGCCAATGCCCGCGTTGACCACAGACTCTAACAGATCCAAGCCATTATCTACCTCGCTTATAACAGCATCCGTACCCACTTTCACATTCTCGAAAGTCACATCACAAGCCCGCTTGCTATCGACCATTGTATAGTCTTGAACACTGACACCCTTGGCGTTTTTTTCCACCATGAACAGGGTCACTCCGGCTTCATCACCCTGCCCTCCGGAGGTCCGAGCCGACACAATGAGATGATTGGCCCACGGGCCGCCTACAACAGCCGCCTTATGGCCATTAAGAACAAAAACATCACCTTTTTTCTTCGCAGTTGTGGTAACATTAGCTAGGTTATAACGGCCCTGAGGTTCAAACCATGCCAAAGCCCACACAGCCTCACCACTTGTTATGCTGTTAATCAAACCTTCACGTTGCCCTGCCGGCGCACCCGCTTGCAACAACCCGCCCGCTAGCACGACTGTTTCCAAATAAGGCTCTACCACAAGGCCGCTACCAAATTCCTCCATGATCACCATCACATCAATAGAGCTACCTCCAAGACCGCCAAACTCTTGCGAAAAAGGAGCCGCCAACAACCCCAACTCAGCAAATTGCTTCCAATAATCAGATCGCCAGCCCTCAGCACTCTCAATAATGCCACGCCGTGTGTCAAAATCGTAATTGTCCCGAACAAAACTCTGCACCATATTGCGTAGCAAATTCTGCTCCTCAGAAAAAGAAAAATCCATGAATAACCCTCCGGCAGCCCAGTTGTTACAGAGTAATAATTATAGGTGTGTTAGGTATCAAATGCCTAAAGGCCAAGCACCATCTTGGCGATAATGTTGCGCTGTATTTCATTGGAGCCACCATAAATGGACGTCTTACGCATATTGAAATACTCCTGCGCTACTCCTTCCGCATAATCCGGACCAACACGAGTATAATTACTCATCTCACCCTGACGTGGTGTCTGAATCATACCGTAGTAACCAACAGCTTCAAGGGTCAACTCCGTGATGCGCTGCTGGATTTCCGTACCCTTAACCTTCAAAATAGAGGACTCTGGACCCGGACCCTCACCCCGACTCTCCGCCGCTAACGTGCGCAACTCCGTATATTCAAGCGCCGTTAAGTCAATCTCTGTCTCAGATATTTTGTTCAGAAAATCATTATCATTAATGAGAGGTTCCCCATCCGACATCTCAGCCCGCGCGATGCCTTTAAGCTGCTCTATCGCCTTTTTAGAACGCGCCACCCCAGCAATACCAGAGCGCTCGTTGCCAAGTAAAAACTTGGCGTATGTCCAGCCTTTATTCTCTTCACCTATAAGGTTTTTGGCCGGTACACGAACATCCTCCAAAAAGACCTCATTGACTTCATGCGACCCATCAATAGTGATAATCGGACGCACCGTAATACCCGGCGTTTCCATGTCAATCAGCAGAAAAGAAATTCCCGTCTGAGGCTTACCTTCAGTGCTCGTGCGCACCAGACAAAATATCCAATCCGCATGCTGGGCAAGGGTCGTCCATATCTTATGGCCGTTAACTATATAATCGTTACCATCGCGCACAGCACGAGTTCTCAGCGACGCCAAGTCAGACCCTGAACCAGGCTCTGAATAACCCTGACACCACCAATGCTCTCCGGAAAGAATACGGGGCAGAAAATAATCCTTCTGCTCCTGATTGCCAAAAGTATAAACAACCGGCCCTAGCATGCTAAGTCCAAACGGCAACAGCGCCGTCGTACCTGCACGGGCATTCTCCTCACCCCAAATATAGCGCTGTGTGACAGACCATCCCGTCCCGCCATATTCCTTCGGCCATGAAGGAGCTACCCAGCCTTTCTTGTGCAAGATACGATGCCATCTCAGCATGTCTTCTTTGCTCATGGAAGCCCGGTCATCGCGCTCCTTTAACTCGGCAGGAAAATTATCCTCTATGAACTGACGTACCTCATCACGAAATGCAAGGTCATCCGCGCTGAAACTTAAATCCATGCTATAACTCCTTACGACCTGTCTTAGCAGTTTTTACCCACGACCCCAAAGGCCTAAATAACGCAAACCAGAAGTCTCCTAAGTTACATTAACAGCACTCAGGAGAGATATCCCAGTGGATATACCACCCTAGACCAATACAGCCCAGTTTCCAAGTCTGATAACCATGGCGGACCGGCTAACTACCCCCGTCTATAGTAGCTTCGTCAAATGTTATCATGCCCTTGTGGACCGCCGCCGCCGCCCGAACAAGCCCTAATCCCAAAGCCGCACCACTGGCCTCCCCCAACCGCATCTCTAAATCCAGCAGAGGCGCTTTATCCAGCACCTCCAATAAACGACGATGAGCCGGCTCTGCCGAACAATGCGCTGCCAAACAATGGTCTAATGCCCCCGACACCAATTCATGTAAAACTCCCGCTGCCGCCGATACCACATAACCATCCAGTAGCGTTGGAATACGCCTTAAGCGAGCCTCTAAAATTGCCCCTACAAGGGCAGCCTCTTCCCACCCCCCAAGCCTGCGCAAGATCTCAAGAGGGTCATCAAGAAGGTCTGCATGATGCGTTAAGGCTCGGCTAACAACCGCACATTTACGCTCTATGCCCGCCTCATCACTACCCGCACCCGGCCCGACCCACTCTTGTGCCTGTCCCCCAAACAAAGCACAACACAAAGCAGCCGCAATGGTCGTATTGCCAATACCCATATCACCAAGTCCCAAAAGATCACAATCATTCGGAACCGCCTCCATCCCAGCTCTCATCGCTGCCACACACCCCGCCTCATCCATAGCCGCTTCCTGTGTGATATCTCCCGTCAAACCCCACGATGTTAAGTCCACCACCTCAAGACGAGCCTCAACCCCTTGAGCCAATTGATTGACGGCAGCTCCTCCATTACGAAACGTCTCTACCATCTGTGCGGTTACCTCAATCGGCCATGCCGATATACCGTGGCAGGTAATCCCATGATTGCCAGCACACACAACAAGTGCCGGCCTCACAGGCATAGGCTGTTCCTGCTCCCGCCATGACGCCAGCCAGACAGCGATATCTTCAAGGCGCCCCAAAGCACCCGGTGGTTTTACGAGTTGCAACTGGCGCTCTCTAGCGGCTGTTGCCGCACGTTCATCCGCTCTCGACAATTCTACTGCCATCGCCCGCACGTCTTCAAAAGACAAAACCATCACAAACCCAACCTATCGCTAAAAAAGAAAGCTCGTGCGCATCATGGCTTATTCCGTTATGATTAGCCATGATAGAAAAAACAAAAAAGCAGAGGTGGGAGAACTCTCTCTTGACTGACTGGTTCTTTGATATTCGCACCAGTTTAATTCTATTTACCCGCCTACCTGTAACCTATTATTGGAAAAGTAGAGATAATTCTTTTTCTCTCACAAAAGCTACTCGCGCATTTCCGGTAGCCGGTGTTATTGTGGGCCTACTGACGGGGTTAATATTTTGTGGACTAGCGGCAGTGGGGCTGCCCCTATTGTTAGCCGCTGTATTAGCGGTTGCCGCACAAGCAATTATCACCGGCGCCATGCACGAAGATGCTCTAGGCGATATGATGGATAGCCTTGGAGGGCGCGACAAAGACCACCGCCTCGCCATTTTGGAGGACAGCCGTCTTGGAACATTCGGCGTTGTTGCGGTAATATTAGCGCTATTAGCAAAAGTCGCGCTGATTGCCTCTCTTGCGGAATTGACAGTACCCTGGGCCGTTCTGTCAGCCCTGATTGCGGCAGGCGGCTTGTCTCGTGCGGCTCCTGTTTTCATGGCGTTTCTTATGCCTTCGGTTCATGAAGACGGTCTGGGAGCTGATATGGGCCAACCGGACAAGACAGGCGTTTTTCAGGCAGGTGGTATCGCTTTACTGACCTGCCTGCTTTTGATTCCCATTGGGGCTGCCCTTGCAGGGTTAATTTTAGCTATGGTGGCAGGCGGTATTATTGGCTCCCTTGCCCAACAGCGCTTTGGAGGACACACGGGCGATATTTTAGGAACAACCATCGGTGCTACAGAAATTGCCTTCCTGCTAGGCCTGTGTCTGGCTTCTGCTTGAGGATATGACTATGGCATCTCCGAAAGAGGCTGTACTTGATAGTCCTTGCGTCGGGGTGTGTGTTGTTGATGGAAAGTCCAGCTTGTGTAGAGGATGCACCAGACGGCTCGGAGAAATCGCCAATTGGTCACGGTTCACCCCTGAAGAACGCCGTGAGATTCTTGATCTCATATCCGTCCGCCGACAATCTACCCAGATGCGTAGCAATACTGATGCGTGATAATCGATTGACTTGGCTTGCTCTGCTGGGTCTAGGACTTACAGGGCTGGTGCTGTTTTTGGCGCACCGCTCTCCAAATGCTTTGTCAGGGCGCGACAGTCAAATCCAGCTAGTCTATGGGCTTGCCCTTTTATCGGTGATAGGAGGTAGCGTTGTGCTTGGGTGGCAGCAAAGGGCAACCCTCGCCCTTAAACAAGCACTTATCTGGTGTGCCATCACTCTTGTATTAATTATTTTATACAGCTATCGAGATGCTTTTGTGGCATTGGGAGATCGCATAGCAGGGGAAATCACACCAGCGCAACCCATAACACACACTTCCGGCTCAGTGAGTTTGCAGCGCGATACGAGTGGTCATTTTCGCGTTAACGCCCTGATTAACGGAACCCACGTACAACTTCTAGCCGACACCGGTGCTACAGACGTAAGTCTAACACTCTCAGATGCACGACGGGTCGGCATTGACATGACCCAATTGGCATTCACCCATCCCTATCAGACAGCCAACGGTGTTATCCTAGGGGCACCTATTAAGATTCACAGTATCAAAATTGGATCTATTGTTCTGAACGATGTAAGGGGATCTGTTCTCCCTGCAGGGTCTGGAGTATCTCTCCTTGGTATGAGTTTTCTCGGAAACCTCAAAACTCTCCGCATTGATGGTGACCGGATGGTTATGGAACAATAATCCCAACCCGCCTATACTCTAACCCATGTTTCCCACACCCCGCTCCGATTTAACCCCCAATACACCCGCTTATGAAGTGGAACCTCTGATTATTCCTACCGGTTTTCGGGAATATGATGCCCGTTGGCTATATCCAGACAGCCTCAATATGATGGGTGTTCAAGCTTTAGGAATGGGCCTTGGCACTCTTATTAAGCAACAAATCGCTAAGCCTGCCATTGTCGTAGGCCATGATTACCGTATCTATAGCGCTACTATAAAGCAGGCTCTGATTGTTGGCCTCATGGAGGTTGGTCTTGAGGTGCACGATATTGGCCTGTCGCTCTCTCCTATGGCATATTTTGCACAACATGACCTTGGCGTTCCTGGGTTGGCTATGGTAACTGCAAGCCATAATGAAAATGGCTGGACGGGCTTCAAAATGGCCATGGAGCCAACTGTTACCTTTGGCCCTGATGATATGGCTCAGTTGCGAGATATTGTTCTTGGGGGTAAATTTGAGCGCACCGGCGGGGGCCGTTATCATTATGTAGAGGGTTTTAATGAACGTTACTTGAGCAATCTAACAAACCGCCCTGTCTTATCTCGTCGCTTGAGAGTGGTGCTTGATTGCGGTAATGGAACGGCGGGAGTTTTTGCGCCACCAGTTTTTGATGCGTTGGGAGCAGATGTTATTCCTCTTCATTGCACGCCGGATTATACATTTCCCCACTACAACCCCAACCCTGAAGACATGGCCATGTTGACAAGCCTTGGTAAGGCTGTGCGCGAGAACAGCGCTGATATAGGGTTAGCCTTTGATGGTGATGGGGACAGGTGTGGCGTGGTTGATGACAAAGGCCGTGCAATTTTCGCCGACAAAATTGGTTTGATGCTAGCCCGTATGTTAGCAGAACAACACAGACACGCCCGTTTTGTGGTGGATATTAAATCCACTGGTCTTTTTATGACAGACCCGGTCTTACAAACCCGTGGCGCTCAGGTAGAATATTGGAAAACCGGACATTCTCACATGAAGCGCCGCATGCGAGAGGTAGGCGCTCTGGCAGGTTTTGAAAAGAGCGGGCATTATTTTCCGGCACCCCCTCTGGGATATGGATATGATGACGGTATTTTATCGGCCATCATGGTCTGCGATATGGTTTGTGCCGCAGGAGGCGAACCGCTATCAGCTCTCTATAGTGCTCTGCCTACCACATGGGCATCGCCTACTATATCGCCTTATTGTGCTGATGAAAAAAAATATCAGGTGGTTGAAGAACTCACCCAACAATACCAAGCAGAAGCCAGCGCCGGTAAAACCATTGCCGGACTACCCATAACAGACATTATGACAATCAATGGTGTACGGGTGACTCTTAGTGATGGTGGGTGGGGATTGGTGCGAGCCTCGTCCAACAAGCCCTGTCTTGTGGTTGTGGTAGAAAGTCCGACCTCTGAAGAGGCCATGGGCACCTTGTTTGACGACATCAATACCCGCCTTGCCCGCATTCCAGACGTTGGCTCTTATGACCAAACTCTCTAGGGCAATGAACTAACGCTCATTTGCTCTGCACCCCCAAGAACAGATGTCTCTGTCTTACGGACCTCCTCCGCCAATTCCAGAAACATAAACACAGACATAACCGTTAAAAAGCCCGCAAAAATATGTGTCAAAATAACGCGCGATACAGCATGGGCCATACGCGCACCCCACGGAGCTGCTAAAATAGTAGCCGGGGTTATCAAGGCAAAAGCTGCAAGGTTCACATATCCCATAGACAAGGGCGGTAAAGAAGATACTCCCCACCCCGACACCACAAAGCCTGCCATGCCAGGCAAACCAATCAATAAACCTAGCCCAGCAGACGTACCAACAGCTTGATGAATGGGGCGACCGTAAAGGGTCATGATGGTAACGCCAAACGTACCTCCCCCAATACCCAACATGGCCGAGAACAGGCCCGTGCCTCCGGCAAGTCCCCAACGTCTTACCCCCCTAGGCAGTTGATCGCCAAGACGCCAAGTATCTTCACCAAACATCAAGTTACCCGCCACCAACGCAGCAAGTAGCGCAAACAAACCCGTTAACGCCTTGCCGCCTATAATACCTGCCAAGGCTACCCCCAACAGTGCTCCGACAATAACCGGTAGCCCCCAAGACTTCAGAATCTCTGCATCCACAGCACCCCGCTTATAGTGTGCCCGAACAGAGCGCATAGAGGTCACCACAATGATGGCAAGAGATGATCCCACTGCCAAATGCATCCGCAAAGATGCTTCTACATCCAAAAGCGTGAAACTGTAAAACATAGCTGGAACCATAATAATTCCGCCACCTACCCCCAAAAGACCCGCCATTAAACCCGCTACAAGTCCTGTAGCCAGCATCAAACCAGCTATGGTCGCAATAAGAACCGGATCGTCTGTGATTACCACTCAGGCTATCTTTCGTTCATGATGGGTAGACTCATGGAATGCTCCCGTAAAAGCAACAGCTGTGCGCAACACAGAAGCCTCTGCCTCTAGCCCATGAGATTGCTCCGTAAGGTATCGCCGAAAAGCCCGTGCCCCAGATTGACCTGCGAATAATCCCATAACATGGCGTACTATGCGATGCAAAGGAACACCCCGTTGACGCTCGCGCTCTGCAAAAGGCATGAACGACTCAATAACGCTTGGGCGATCCAGTAGCGATGCCCTATCGCCAAACAAGCTCTCATCCACCGATGCCAACATCCATGGCGTCTCATAAGCGGCACGCCCCACCATGACACCGTCTACATATTTCAAATGATGGGTTATCTCATCAACAGAGCCCACCCCACCATTCAGGCTGACAAACACATTAGGAAACGCCGCCTTCACTCCATAGATTACACTGTAATCCAAAGGAGGGATTGTACGATTTTGCGCCGGACTTAACCCTTCAAGCCAAGCCTTACGCCCGTGAATGATAAAATCGCGACATCCTGCCGAGCACACCTGCTCTATGAACTGCGGCAATGTTTCTTGGGGGTATTGGTCGTCTATCCCAATACGGCATTTAACGGTAACCGGAATACGAACAACCCCCCTCATGGCAGCAACACAATCGGCCACTCTTTGCGGATCACCCATCAAACAGGCACCAAATCCGCCGCCCTTCACCCGGCCCGACGGGCAACCTACGTTGAGATTAATCTCATCATATCCGACATCTTCTCCCATACGCGCTGCACGAGCCAACAAAACAGGATCACTCCCTCCCAACTGCAAGGCTACCGGATGCTCCGCCTCATCAAACGCTAACAACCGCTCAGCGTCCCCATGAATAAGGGCATTGACGGTTATCATCTCTGTATAGAGCAGACTATGACGTGTAATGAGACGCAAAAAATAGCGGCAAAACCTATCCGTACGCCCCATCATGGGAGCAACAGATACACGCCTTCCCTGCTTCCGTGATGGGCGATTATCAGACGGATTAGCGAAAATATTCAACTGCAACTTTCCTTGCGGATTCAGATATCAACCACTCTACCAGTTTTCAACCCAAGGACGTAGATCAATCTCTTGCGTCCACGCAGAGCGCGGTTGACAATGCACACTCCAAAAGGCATCCGCAATGGCATCCGGAGCAAGCGCGCCATCATCTCCTTTGCTCTCTATGTAATCGTTAAAGCGAGAGCGCACCATATCACCATCAATAACTCCATCAATAACAACATGGCCCACATGCAACCCTTGTGGGCCAAACTCACGTGCCATGGATTGAACCATAGCCCGCAACCCCGCCTTAGCAGATGCAAAATGAGCAAAATTGACCCGCCCCCGCAAAGAACCCGACGCACCAGTATACAAAATAGACCCCCGTCCAGCAGGCAACATCCGACGGACAGCCTCTTGGCCCACTAAAAATCCACCCAAACAACCGACTCGCCAAAAGGCCTCAAACGTATCAGCTTCCAAATCCATAAACGGAATAATCGCATTGTTGCCCACGTTATAAAGCACAGCCTCTAATGTCCCGCTTTTTTGCGCGTCATCAAAAGCATCACCAAGACCCGCACCGGTGGTAACATCAACAACACCGGTAGACGCCGAAAACCCTATAGATTTGATTTCATCAACAATGATAGAGAGTTTGTCTGCCGTGCGCCCTGTCACCACAACATGATAACCCTCACGGGCAAAACGTCTCACTAAAGCCGCACCCAACCCTCTGCTAGCTCCAACCCCAAACACAATGGCCGACTTTGCCATACCTTATACTTTCTGCCTTAGGGTAGTTTTGTGCTACTTAGCGACCGCTCGGCAGTTCGTTAAAAGGCACTGTTTTATCAACACGGATGTCCTGAGGTAATCCTAAAACCCGCTCCGCGATAATGTTGCGCAGGATTTCATCCGTACCGCCGGCAATGCGAAACCCCGCGCTCCCAAGCCATTGTCCCTGAAAGGCACCACTAAGGGGTGCATCTTGGCCCATCATAATGCCTCCCATGCTGGCCATATCGGTAGCAAAGGATGCCAAGTCCTGCATCTTAGGACCAGAGACAATTTTACCGATAGATGACTCAGGACCCGGTGTATCACCACGAGAGAGGGCCGTCAGAGTACGATAACGCGTATATTTCAATCCTTCTGTCTGCACATACCATTCGGCAATTTTCTGACGCACCGCATCATTGCGGATAGCAGGACCCGTTTCCAGTTCCATCTGACGCGCCAACAACAGCAATTCTCCATAGTCCAAGCCTGTGCCTGAACCTATAGCCAACCGCTCATTCATCAAAGTGGTAAGCGACACTTTCCAGCCGTCACCGACCTCACCCAAACGCTGACTATCAGGAATACGCACATCGGTGAAAAACACCTCGTTGAAGTTTGCCTCACCAGTAATCTGCTTAATGGGCCGCACCTCAACGCCGGGTGACTTCATATTTAAGAAGAAATACGTAAGCCCCTTGTGCTTCGGCTTGGCGGGGTCTGAACGTGTAACCAGAATACCATAGTCAGAATAATGAGCACCAGATGTCCATACTTTTTGGCCGTTGATAATCCAATCATCCCCATCCCGCTCAGAACGCGTACGAATGCCTGCTAAATCCGACCCCGCCGATGGTTCCGAAAATAACTGACACCAAATTTCTTCACCATGAAGAGCAGGCCGAACGTAACGCTCCAACTGTTCTTCGCTGGCATAAGCCATCATTGTAGGAATGCACATACCAAGACCAATGCTGAAATAGCCATCCGGCACGGAATAATTGGCTTCTTCTTGGTTGTAAATCACCGACTGGATAGGCGTACCCCCCATACCGCCATATTCCTTGGGCCATGTAATCGCCGCATAACCAGCATCAGCTTTCTTAGACTGCCACACACGAGCCTTTTTGAGGGCATCCTCGTCCCCCGCATACAAAGATGCTCGCTGAGCCCGCTCACCTTCTTTTCTGGGGGTAGCATTTTGCTCTAGCCATGTTCGCGCTTCACTTCTGAACTCGGCTTCTGCCGGAGAATCGTTAAAATCCATGAGTCCTTCCTCCTATCACAACTAAAAATATCACCCGCCGCCCATTAAGCAGCGTTTTTAGCCTCAAGATGCCTAACCAGTTTTTCTTTCCATTGAGTTTCACTGCCCAGCGCTAACGCCAAAAGCCGTGAGCGACGATAGAAAAACTGGCAATCACCTTCCCAAGTAAAACCAATACCACCATGGGTTTGCACATTTTCCTGGGCCGCATAACAAAAAGCCTCGCTAGCCGCCACACGAGCGGCAGCTGCCGCAATAGGCAACTCAGCACCATCTGTATTCAACATCATAGCGCCATAATAAGCATTAGAACGCGCCAACTCGTTGCGCACATACATGTCTGCCAATTTGTGCTTGATGGCCTGGTAAGAACCTATCAAACGGCCAAAGGCATAACGCTCCAACGCGTAAGATTTAGCCATCTCCAAAGCGGCCTCTGCCCCACCAACCTGCTCAAAGGCAAACAACACTGCCGCTCCATCCAGCACACGCTGAACATGAGACCAGCCCTCGCCCTCTACTCCCAACAACTCAGCAGGAACTTTGTCGAAATTTATCTCACCGTAAGAACGGGAGGCATCTAGCGTCTTGACCGAACGACGTGTAATACCCTTAGATGACAAATCTACTAATACTAGAGAAAGCGCTCGCTCACCCTGTCCTCCTGTGCGACATAGAACAACCGCTACATCTGATGCTTCGGCATCAGGAACCGGTAACTTAATTCCCGACAGTGTGCCACCAGAAAACTCTGCCCGAATTGTATTCGGCCCCGGTGTATTTACCCCTTCGGCCATGGCGAGAGTTCCTATGCTTTCTCCAGATGCAATTTTTGGCAACCACATCTGATTTTGAGATTCAGAACCTGCCAATTTTAAGGATTCAGCAAACAAATAAATGCTAGACGAAAAAGGTATTGGAGCTAATGCGCGCCCGAGCTCTTCTGCCACCACACATAACTCCAGAGCACCAAGGCCTAATCCTCCATATTGCTCCGGTATGGCCGCACCACAAAAGCCCATCTCCGCAATCCCTTTCCAAATTTTCTCCGCATGGGGTTTGTCATTTTCCAAAACATCCCGCACCTCAGTTAGAGGACAGTTATCTGTTAGAAATTTGCGCGCCTGATCCTTGAGCAGTTTTTGGTCATCAGAAAAATCAAAATTCATAAGCCCTCTTCCTTATATCTCTTGGTCTCTTGTTTAGTGAGGCTAAGCAATCTTCCCAGCATATACAGATATTGTCCTAAGGCCAAGATTAATGCCCACACCTGCCTATAAAGTTATGCCCCACCACGCTAGAATGGACGGGCGGGGCAGTTAAAAAAGACGATATAAAAGGGGTTTATGAGAAGTTCCCTATGGGAATTTATTAGTCAGTATCACCGTCATCCCTATTACCATTCCCTTCGCCAATGACGAGGCCAACCGCGTCGCTTATGGAAATCCATATTGGCCAGCGCTTCAGAGGCTTTAAGGCGATCTTCATCATCCAGTTTTTCTATGGCCGAGAGAAAAATTCTGCGGGCAGGCGGTATCAGTTCTTCATAACTTTCAACCATATTATCAAATGCCTGACCCACCGCCATTGAATCATACGGCGTTATGGCGAGAGCGATCGCCAACACCTGACGCTGCTCACCGGCCTGTCTCATCGTCGCCCTGATCGCGGGCCGTGCGTCTTTCAGGCTTCGGCGAATATCCCTACGCACATCGGCAGGTATGGACGACATAAGA
>JBAJNM010000019.1 GCA_036881865.1 Parvularculales bacterium
GCGCTTGGCCGTCGTCTTGCGCTTAGCCGTCGTTTTACGTCTGGCTGTTTTGCGCTTGGCCGTCGTCTTGCGCTTAGCCGTCGTTTTACGTCTGGCTGTTTTGCGCTTGGCCGTCGTCTTGCGCTTAGCCGTCGTTTTACGTCTGGCTGTCTTGCGTTTGGCCGTTGTTTTACGCTTAGCCGTTGTTTTACGCTTAGCCGTTGTTTTACGCTTAGCCGTTGTTTTACGCCTAGCCGTTGTTTTACGCCTAGCCGTTGTTTTACGTTTCGATCTTGTAGCCATTTCCTCCTCGTCAAAGTAGTTATTACATCATGTTATTCACAAAGCAGTCGTTGCTTCATGCGTTAATCGAAAACTACAACTGATTCGTCATGAATCAATTAACACACAAATCAACCACACATCTAATAGTATAAGCAAGAACATAGACAACGTAAGTGACGCAACACCATCAACGCTTTGTTAATGCATTGCAGTGCATGACAACAACAATGAACACCGAATACGTTAATTTATGCGTCTTCAGAAGGCTCAGAGATATTTAGTTTTTGACGAAGTAATCCGTTTACGGATTGAGGATTTGCCTTGCCTTTACTGGATTTCATAACCTGCCCTACAAACCAGCCCAACATTTGCGGCTTGTTTTGAACCTGCGCTACTTTATCCGGATTAGAGGCTATAACCTCATCAACAATCGCTTCAATAACGCTCATGTCCGTTACTTGACGTAATCCATACTCATCTACAATTTTTTGTGCGCTGTTGCCAGATTCTAACATTTTTTCAAAAATGTCCTTAGCGATTCGCCCCGAGATAGTTTCATCAGCAATCAAATCAAGCAACTCACCAAGACCATCTGCCGTAACAGGTGTTGCTTCTATGGTGAGGTTTAGATGGTTAAGAGCTGCTGATAATTCCCCCGTTACCCAATTGGCTACTAACTTCGCATCACGTCCCTGCGCTACAGTTTCATAATAATCAGCCAGCGCCCGGCCGGTGATCAACACACCCGCATCATAAGCAGACAAACCATAGTCCGCTATCAACCGCTCTTTCTTGTCGTCCGGTAACTCCGGCAGATTACTTGCAATGTCATCTACCCACGCCTGATCTAACCGTAACGGCAATAAATCCGGATCAGGAAAATACCTATAATCATGCGCCTCTTCTTTAGTACGCATAGGCCGGGTCTCCCCAAGACGGGCATCAAACAGGCGGGTTTCCTGCACTATTTCACCCCCCTCCTCCAGTACAGAAATCTGGCGACGAGATTCATACTCTATCGCCTGACCAATAAACCGTATGGAGTTTATATTCTTAATCTCACAGCGTGTTCCCAAGGCCTCCCCCGGACGACGCACCGAGACATTAACATCGGCCCTCAAAGACCCCTGCTCCATGTTGCCGTCACAACTGCCAAGATAACGTAAAACCGTGCGCAGTTTGCGCATGTACGTCTGAGCCTGAGTTGCAGAACGCATATCGGGACGAGAGACAATCTCCATTAAGGCAACACCGGCTCGATTCAAATCAACAAAGCTTAAATCGGGATCCTGATCATGGAGGCTTTTTCCTGCATCCTGCTCTAAATGCAGCCGCTCAATGCCCACCACGATGCTTTGACCATCGGGCATATCAAGAGATATCTGCCCCTCCCCTACAATCGGGTTTTTATATTGAGAAATCTGATAGCCCTGAGGCTGATCAGGATAAAAATAATTCTTGCGGTCAAAGACAGAATAAAGATTGATTTGAGCCCGCAAACCAAGACCTGTACGTATCGCTTGCTCAACACAATACTGATTAATGACCGGCAACATACCGGGCATAGCGGCATCCACAAGGCTTACCTGAGTGTTCGGCTCTGCGCCAAAATCCGTACACGCACCCGAAAACAGTTTCGCGGAAGACGTTATCTGCGCGTGAGTTTCAAGACCGATGACAATCTCCCAGTCTCCGATAGCTCCGGCAATCAAATCACCTGTGTTATCCGCCACGCTCATGAGGCCCGCCACCACGGAGCAGGGGCTGCCTTAAAGCCCGCCGCCGTTTCCAGAGCACCAGCCAAACGTAGCAAAGTCTCTTCGTCAAAAGCCCTTCCTACCAATTGAAGAGATAGAGGCAACCCTGTTGCATCCTGTCCTACCGGCACAGTAATACCCGGCAAGCCTGCCATATTCGCGGGCACCGTAAAAATGTCATTGAAATACATAGACAACGGATCTGCCTTATCCCCGCGAGAAAAGGCTGCCGAAGGGGTGGCTGGTGTCAAAATAGCATCCACTTTTTCATAAGCAGCGGCAAAATCCTGTGCTATCAGCGTACGTACCTTCTGGGCTTTTAGATAATACGCATCATAATACCCCTGAGAGAGCACGTACGTTCCAATCAGGATGCGCCGTTTGACCTCATCACCAAAGCCTGCAGCCCTTGTGTTCTCGTAAAGTGTGTCGATCTCATCGGCAGGAACCCGCAGCCCATAACGTACTCCGTCATAGCGTGCCAAATTAGAAGAAGCCTCTGCCGGTGCTACAATATAATAAGCCGGAAGAGCATACGTGATATGGGGCAGATCAACTTCTACAATTTCAGCGCCTGCCTCCTGTAACCATTGTTCCCCTTGCGACCACAATGCTTCCATTTCATCGGGCAAGCCCTCTATTCGACACTGCTTCGGGAGCCCTATCCGCAATCCTTTGACATCACCGGTGAGGGCCTTCTCATAATGAGATATGGGATGATCGGCACAAGTAGAATCTTTCTCATCCGGTCCCGCCATGGCTTCGAGCATAATTGCCGCATCCCGAACATCACGGGTCAACGGCCCAGCCTGATCAAGAGATGAAGCAAATGCCACAATGCCCCAGCGTGAGCATCGACCATAGCTGGGCTTCAACCCAACAATCCCCGTAAGAGCGGCAGGCTGCCTAATAGACCCTCCCGTATCTGTTCCCACGGCTGCTACCGCCAAGCGCGCCGCCACCGCCGCCGAAGCTCCTCCTGATGAACCACCGGGCGACAAGGGCGTCTCATCCCCCTTCCGCCGCCAAGGATTGGTCACCGGTCCAAAATAGCTGCTCTCATTAGAAGAGCCCATAGCAAACTCATCATTATTGAGCTTGCCCAGTAAAACCGCACCGCTTTGCCACAAGCGCCCAGTAACGGTTGACTCATATGTAGGTGTGAAATTCTCCAGAATGTGGCTACAAGCCGTTGTCTTTACGCCCTTGGTGCAGAACATATCTTTGATACCCAGAGGCATGCCTTCCAGCACGCCACCCTCACCTGCGCCGAGACGCTCATCGGACTCCCGAGCCATATCAAGCGCCCGCTCCGGTGTAACGGTGATATAGGCGTTCAAACTATCTGCCTCTTCAATAGATTGAAGATAGGCTTGTGCCAGTTCAACAGCGCTGAACTCCCGCTTCAGGAGACCTGACCGTGCATCCGCCAGACTAAGGGCTGTCAAATCAGACGCAGACATCAAAAATTCTCATCACACATGTTGCTTTTTATTCAACAATTTTGGGTGTGGTGAAAAAACCATCTTCTACCGCCGGTGCATTTGCCAAAACCTGCCGCCTATCACCACCATCGGTTACTTTGTCCTTCCGCATCGGCAAATCCATAGTGAATACCGCCGTCATAGGCTGCACACCCTCTGTGTCTACCTCTTCCAGCTGACGCACCCACTCCAGAATAGTGACTATATCCAGCGCCATGGCATCCAGAGCATCGTCCGGCAAGGTAAGACGTGCAAGATGGGCAATGTGGCGGACCATTTCTCGATCTTCAATCACCATAGGCATTTCTCCTACGAACGAGCGGAATCAATAAAGAGCGTACCATCATCCCCGCCTTTACAGGCCGACGCCACTCAATCGTGATATGATAGCGCTCCCCGCATCATAAGTCATCCTTGTGTTCCAACATATAAAATCATGCCTGCTCACTTGTTTGATATTGACACCGAACTCACAGCCCTGCGCCAAGACACACCCCCGGGACAACGACTGCTGGGTTTTGACGTAGGCAGTAAAACTTTGGGATTGGCGCTTTCCGATAGTCGTCTCGTGATCGCAACCCCTATAGAGACCATACATCGAAGCCGGTTTAGCGATGATATCGTGCGCATAAGCACTTTAGTGAGCGAACACCATATCGGCGGATTCATCGTAGGATTGCCCCTTAATATGAACGGCAGTGAGGGTCCACGCTGTCAATCGGTACGGGCGTTTGCCTCTAACCTTACCGCTCATCTCCCTTTGCCTCTGGCTTTTTGGGATGAGCGTTTATCCACGGCGGTGGTAACCCGTACTCTCATTGAGGCCGATGCCAGCCGTAAACGCCGCCAGATATTAGTGGATAAAATGGCCGCCGCATATATTCTTCAAGGCGCGCTAGACCGCCTCGGGCAAATGGTACCCTGAAATGACCGCCTTTATACCTTGCCACCCTCTGTCTATTCCTTATATGATGCCTCTTTGATGAATGCGTCAAATCAAGCTCGCTCCCAAGTCTTCCCTCATCAGCATCTTCTGGGGATTGGCGACCTTTCTGTTTCTGACATTACAAACCTGCTTGATCTAGCCGATAGCTACGTCGCTTATAACCGTCAGACAGACAAAAAAAACGCTCTGTTAAGAGGGCGCACATTGATAAACCTGTTTTTTGAAGCTTCTACCCGAACTCAAAGCTCGTTTGAGTTGGCAGGCAAGCGCCTTGGCGCTGACGTCATGACTATGCCGATGCAGAAGTCATCTCTCAATAAAGGAGAAACTCTGCTTGATACCGCCGCAACTCTCAACGCTATGAGACCTGATTTGCTGGTTATTCGACATAGTCAATCGGGGGTGGTTGAGTTGCTGGCACAAAAAGTAGAGTGCAGCGTTGTCAATGCCGGTGACGGTAGTCATGAACATCCCACACAAGCTCTGTTGGATGCCCTTACCATACGCCATGCCCTGGGACGAATAGAAGGTTTATCGGTGGCTATCTGCGGCGACATCCGTCACAGTCGGGTGGCACGCTCCAACATACATCTGCTCACGGCCATGGGCGCAAGAGTGCGGGCGATAGCCCCTTCAACCCTGCTGCCTCCCGGTCTTGAAGAGTTAGGCGTTGAGGTTTTTCACACCATGAAAGAAGGCCTTCAGGGGTGCGACATTGTTATGATGTTGCGTCTGCAAAAAGAACGTATGGAGAGCTCGTTGATACCATCTTCCCGCGAATATTTTCATCGATATGGGTTAGATCGCGCGAAACTATCCTATGCCCGTCCCGAGGCACTGGTGATGCACCCCGGGCCGCTTAACCGGGGTATGGAAATTGACAGCGATGTCGCTGATGACCCGACCCGCAGCCTCATCCACAAACAAGTTGAAATGGGCGTAGCGGTGCGCATGGCGGTGCTGGACATGCTGAGCCGAACGGCTCCGGTCGACACCCCATCAGAGATACCCTTATGACAGATGACAGGCACGCTAACACTGTGGTCTTTGTTAACGCCCGACTGATTGACGGGGTAAGTGAACAAGAGCAATCCGGCGGCATGGTTGTTCAGGATGGCCACATCAGCGCTATGGGGCCAGACATTGATGCAGCAGCAGTTCCTGAGGCAAGCCGCATTATTGATTGTGGTGGGCATATTCTCTGCCCGGGTCTTGTGGATATGCAGGTTTCGACCGGCGAGCCGGGTGCCGAGCATCGGGAAACTCTGGCCAGTGCCAGTCAAGCCGCTGCCCGTGGAGGGGTTACGTCTTTTGCGGTCATGCCAGATACAATGCCGGTGATTGACGATGTGGCTCTGGTTGATTTTCTATCCCGACGGGCACGGGATACAGCGGTGGTCAATATTTACCCCACCGCCGCTCTCACCAAAAACCTGGACGGAGAGCACGTAACAGAAATCGCCCTGCTCAGTGAAGCCGGCGCCATTGCCTTCACCGATGGCCCCCACGCCCTCAAGGATGCCCAACTCATGCGTTACGCCATGACCCATGCCGCCGACTGTGATGCACTTATCATCCATCACCCTGAAGAGCCATCGCTGTCTAAGAACGGCGTTATCAATGAAGGGACTCTATCCACCCGTCTTGGGTTACCGGGTATTCCGGCGGAAGCTGAAATTATCATGCTAGAACGCGACATACGGCTCGTGGCCATGACCGGTGCGCGATACCATGCCGGGCAAATCTCCTGCGCTGAATCCGTTGACTTGATATACAAGGCTAAACAAGACGGCTTGCCGGTTTCTTGTAGCGTGTCGGCCAATCATCTGGTGCTCAATGAAAGCGATATCATGGGGTATCGCACTTTTTTGAAACTCTCGCCTCCCCTTCGCCGCGAAGAAGATAGACAATCTCTGCTGTCTGGTGTTGCTGAAGGTATTATTGACACCATCGTTTCCGGTCATCTACCTGAAGATGCCGAGACCAAGCGCCGGCCCTTTGAGGAGGCCGCCTTTGGCTCCGTTGGTTTAGAAACCCTGTTGCCCGCCGCTTTGACTCTTGTGCATGGAGGCCTGATAAGGCTCCCCCATGTTTTACGCGCTTTAAGTACTACTCCAGCTGCTCATCTGGACCTTCAGGCAGGGGTTCTTGCTCCCGGACGCCCCGCCGATATCATTATCGTAGATCTCAATACCCCCGTTGTAATTGAAACAGAACGGTTGCAATCCAAATCCAAAAACGCAGCCCTTGATGGACGACTACTTCAAGGAGACGTGTTGCTTACCATGGTAGAGGGTCGTATCGTCTTCCATTCTGACAAACTCAACAACACGGGTCTCAACCATGCCTGACCCTATCTCCTGGAGTTTTGCCTTGCCGTGGTATATGGCCGCCCTTGCGGGTGGGTATATTCTGGGTTCTATTCCGTTTGGGGTTATCCTCACCCGAATTGTAGGCACTCCCGATATACGCACTGCCGGCTCGGGCAACATTGGAGCTACCAATGTTCTGCGCACCGGCAACCGATGGCTGGCAGCGGGAACCCTGCTGGGCGATATGCTCAAGGGAAGTCTCGCCGTGTTTATTGCCCAACGGTGGGGGCCGGACATAACGGTCATCGCTGCAATGGGTGCTTTCCTAGGACATCTCTTTCCGGTATGGCTAAACTTCAAAGGCGGCAAGGGCATCTCCACCGTCATTGGCATATTGCTGGTCTTATATTGGCCCGTTTGTGTTTTCTTCTGCGTGGTCTGGTTGCTGGCAGCTATTGTCACGCGATATTCTTCCGTAGCCTCACTGTCCGCGGTTGCCCTCACCCCTTTGTTTCTAGTGGCGGTGGATTATGGGTCTTACGAAGCACTACTGTGGCGAATGGCAGAGTTTAGATGGCAATATGTAGAACTCATGACGTTTATCGCTGTTATGGTCTTTATTCGTCACGGCCCCAATATCGTGCGCCTCTATCAAGGAGTAGAAACGAAAATTGGCCAAAAAGATAATCCTCCGCCTCCCGAACACAAAAAACAATGAATACTCGCGTATTAGGGCTGGAAGAAAAATTGGACTGGATGCAACTCATCCGTAGCGAAAACATCGGGCCGCTCACGTTTTATCATCTACTCAATCACTATGGAAACGCTACAGCTGCTTTAGAAGCCGCTCCCGAACTCGCATGGCGTGGCGGCAAGCGCCACCCCTTACAATTGGAAAGCCGTAGCAAGATTGAAAAGGAACTAGAAAATGCCACAAAGCAAGGTATTGAAATTATAGCCCTGCCGGAACCTTCTTACCCACCCCTCTTGCGCTCTTTGGATGATGCACCACCGCTTTTGTTGGTATATGGCAATAAACATCTGCTTCTTAAAGATAGTGTGGCTATTGTCGGTGCCCGCAATGCCTCGGCCGGTGCGCGACGGCTAGCGGAAGATTTAGCCCGCGATCTTTCATCTCACGGCCTTATAGTTATCTCCGGATTAGCGCGCGGCATTGACACTATGGCTCACAACGGTTCTCTCAAGGGAGGTACCATTGCTGTGTTGGCCGGGGGTGTGGATGTCATATACCCCAAAGAAAATACCGACCTTTACGGACACATCCGACAAAAGGGCGTGTTAGTCAGTGAGATGCCTCTGGGGACGGAACCTCTGGCGCGATACTTTCCCCGCCGTAACCGAATTATTTCCGGCTGTGCTCTAGGCGTGATCGTGGTTGAGGCGGCCTTGCGGTCCGGCTCTCTTATCACTGCACGTTTAGCACTAGAGCAAGGACGAGACGTATTTGCCATACCCGGCTCTCCTCTTGACCCGCGCTCACGAGGTACCAACAATCTCATCCGCAATGGAGCCATGCTGGCTGAGAGCGCTCAAGATATTATAACGGCCCTTGAGCCTATGCGGGAGAGTCCTTTGGAAAGCCCCACCCTAGATATGAAGTCAGGAGAGACATGCCCAGCACCTGATATCAGCGACAAAGACCGTGCTCTAATTGTGGATTTGCTTAGTACAACGCCAGTCGAAATTGATGAGCTCACCCGACAAAGCGGCCTTGATGTGGCCACCGTCATGGTGACTCTGCTGGAGATGGAGTTAGCCGGACGATTAGTCCGTGAGCCGGGCCAGAAAGTTTGTCTATCGGTTGAGAACTAATAGACGGACCAGAAAACGAGAAAGCATTATCAATGTGGGCTGCATGTTTTAGTGCAGTAACTCGTTTCTAGGCATTATCCAATATTGTTTTGTCCTGAATTTTGTCGGAGTCTATAGCTCCGTTTACGCCATAGTCAGTTGCAGTTTTCTATAAAACCAGTCAAAAAACGCTTAATTTATAGCCAAAACACCCTATATTACTGCTTAAAAACGCCTTTCGATTTGACAGCGTCTCTTGTTTTTTCCATGGTGCAGACGCAAAATCTGCCAAACCAATAGCACCTGACACTGAAAAACTAAAGGAATCGGATATATTTTTCTCCCATGGACGTTGTCATCGTAGAATCACCTGCCAAGGCCAAAACTATCAATAAATATTTGGGCAACAATTACACCGTTGTAGCCTCCTACGGGCACGTGCGGGATTTACCTTCTAAAAATAACTCCGTCATGCCAGATGACAATTTCGCTATGATCTGGGAGACAGATGACCGATCAGCCAAACGGCTCAACGATATCGCCGCCAAAGTCAAACAAGCAGACCGCCTCATCCTTGCGACCGACCCGGATCGCGAAGGAGAAGCTATCTCCTGGCACATGCTAGAAGTGCTGACCGAAAAGCGCGCCCTTAAAGAACAGCCCGTCGAAAGAGTGGTCTTCAATGCCATCACCAAGTCTGCCGTGTTGGAGGCTATGGCGCATCCCCGCACTTTGGACCACCAACTAATTGATGCCTATCTCGCACGGCGCGCTCTTGATTATCTCGTGGGCTTTACCTTATCACCTGTCTTGTGGCGAAAATTGCCAGGATCACGATCCGCCGGACGAGTGCAATCCGTAGCCTTGCGTCTGGTATGTGAACGAGAACTCGCCATTGAAACCTTCAAACCACAAGAATATTGGTCTCTTGAAGCGTTACTCAAAACAGCCCAAGGCGCTGACATAACAGCAAGGCTGGTACGCTTGAATGGCAAAAAGATAGACCGCCTAAGTATAGAGAATAAAGAAGCCGCCACACGAGCACGGGATGCTGTACGGGCGGCAACCTTACGGGTGTACTCTGTTACCAGTAAGCCGGGTCGGCGTCATCCGTCGCCGCCCTTTACCACCTCCACCCTACAGCAAGAAGCCGCTCGAAAACTAGGCTACACAACCAAACGCACCATGCAGATTGCTCAAAAACTCTATGAGGGTCAAGACATCAACGGTGAGACTACCGGACTCATCACCTATATGCGGACCGATGGCGTTCAAATTGCCACCGAAGCGATTAGCGATGTGAGAGCTAACATTACCCGCATGTTCGGTGATAGTTATACGCCCTCTGCACCACGCCAATATAAAAGCAAAGCCAAGAATGCCCAGGAAGCTCACGAAGCCATCCGCCCCACGGACAGCTCTCGGCTACCCACCGATATGGAAAACTATCTTAGCAATGAAGAGTTTCGCTTATACGATCTCATCTGGAAACGCACCATGGCCAGCCAGATGGAGAGTGCACGTCTTGAGCGCACTACAGTTGAGATTGATGATGAAGATAAGGCTGTAGAATTGCGGATTACAGGATCTGTTGTAGCCTTTGATGGCTTTTTGCGTCTCTATCAAGAGGGCCAAGACGATGGTGACGATGATTCAGAGCAAGAAAATCGTCTACCCAAACTAACAGAAGGTGAGAGTCTCACTTTGGACAAGGCTCTGATTGCCCAACATTTCACCGAGCCGCCCCCTCGCTTCACAGAAGCTACATTGGTTAAACGTCTTGAAGAATTGGGTATTGGACGACCTTCTACGTATGCGTCTACTTTATCTGTGTTACGGGATCGCAATTATGTGCGCATGGACAAGACACGTTTTATTCCGGAAGACAGGGGACGTCTGGTCACGGCCTTTCTGGAAAGTTTCTTTGAACGCTACGTAGAATATGACTTCACGGCAGCCTTAGAAGAGAAGCTCGATAAAATCAGCGCCGGTGAGATGGAATGGAAACAGGTTCTTGAAGATTTTTGGCGGGAGTTCACACATTCAGTCGAAGATATTGCCGATTTGCGCATTAGCGAGGTGCTAGATCATCTAAACGATGAACTTGGCCCCCATGTGTTTCCCCCCCAAGAAGAGGCCGAAGACCCCCGTCAGTGCCCGCAATGCAATGAAGGGCGCCTCAGTATCAAGGTCGGTCGTTATGGAGTTTTTGTTGGCTGTTCACGCTATCCCGATTGTCGTCACACCCGTCCTCTAACAACGCAAAATGATGAACAGAGCAGCATAGGAGGAGACCGCACCATAGGTCGCGATGAAGCCAGTGGGCTGGACGTCTTCTTAAAGACAGGCCGGTTTGGCCCTTATGTTCAGCTAGGAGAAGTTGAAGATGACAATAAGCCCAAACGCGCCGGTATTCCACGGGGTATTGATCTCAATACTCTGGACTTAAAACAAGCTCTTGATTTGTTATCCTTACCCCGCGAGTTGGGGATGCATCCCGAAACAGGCAAAATCATTAAAGCCGGACTGGGGCGCTATGGCCCCTTTGTGTTGCACAATGGCGTTTACGCCAGTCTGCCCTCTGTTGAAGAAGTATTCACTGTTGGTCTTAACCGAGCGGTTACTCTGCTAGCAGAAAAGAAACCCCGTTCGTGGGGGTCTAAAACGTTGCGCGAATTGGGAGAACATCCTGATGATGGCGCGCCTGTCAATGTTATGGAAGGCCGCTATGGACCCTATGTCAAACATGGCAAAATTAATGCCACCTTACCCCATGATACACCCCCTAAAGATATAACCCTTGAACAAGCACTGTCCCTTATTGCTGCAAAGGCTGTTAAAGGTATTACCGGCAAGCGCACTAAGAAGGCAGCAACCAAGAAGAAAACTACCGCTAAGAAAAAAACCACCGTAAAGAAGAAAACCACCACCAATAAAGTAAAAACGACTGTAAAAAGAGATGCCGCCGCCGAATGATGCCAGAGTTTATGATGTAAAACGGCGACGTCAAAAGCGCTCAAGAAATCATCAAAAGAAACATCAGTCACACTCTCGTTCATCTTCAGCGCTGGCACCGGTAACAGTGATTATTATTACCGGTGAAACAGAGGATGGTGATTTATTGGCTGCACCGGCACGCTGGTATCATGATGACCCGCCACCGATACTCTGGGTCTCCGGTGTCATATCCCCAAGAGGCCGTATGCCCTCCATGGAGCGTGGCGATAAAGCCGTTGCCCGAATCATGGCCTATCAAGCCGATCATGCATTCCCCCTTGCCACACCCCCCGACTATGAAGCCCGCATTATTCGGTGCCTTAATCAAGAGAGACATCCGGAAGAAACACACCGCATGGGTGTTTTTCGCCAAACCGATGATCAAGGTGGGCGACTTGCCCCCATCGTCAAGGGTGACCGCCAAGAGATTATTATTCCGCCTGATGCCTGTGGCGATGCTCAAGACGAAGATTTGGTGCTGGTGGAAATCACATCCGAACCCTCCCGCTACCGCAGGAGAATAAAACAGGGCCGCGTTTTAGCTGTGCGTGGAGCCGTCAACACCGCCAGCGCCTTGAGCCTCATTGCCCTTGAGCAACATAATATTCCGGTAGAGTTTCCCGATGACGTTCTTGCAGAAGCCGCACAAGCAACACTGCCGGATATGACCGGACGGGAAGATTTGTGTAACCTCGATTTTATCACCATTGACCCTCAAGATGCCAGAGATCACGATGATGCTCTCTGGGTTACAGCCGACGATGACCCTACCAATGCTGGTGGCTGGCGGGCTATTGTAGCTATTGCTGATGTAGCGGCCCTCGTCACTCCTGACAGCGCTCTGGACAGAGAGGCCGCCCGGCGGGGCAATTCTGTTTATTTTCCCGATAGAGTCGTGCCCATGTTTCCCGAACGCCTGTCCACCGACTTATGCTCTCTCAAAGCCCATAATGAACGTCCCTCTCTTGCGGCTCATCTAATATTTGACGCGCGCGGCATTTTGCAATCCCACCACTTCACCCGCGCCATCATTAAGCCTGCCGCCCGCCTTACCTACACTCAAGTGCAAAACGCCATCAACGGTTCACCAGATGCAACCACAAAACCTCTTGTAGAAACCACCCTAAAACCTCTTTGGGCTGCCTGGAGTGCTCTTGATAAAGCCCGACAACACCGCCAGCCTCTTGATTTGGAACTACCAGAATATCGCATCACTCTGGATGACGTGGGGAGCCCTACAGGCTTTGAACACCGCACCCGCCTTGAAGCTCACCGCCTGGTAGAAGAGTTTATGATTGCCGCTAATGTTGCTGCAGCCGAAACACTTACCCGCAAAAAGATTCCCGCTCTTTACAGGATCCACGAAGCACCAACGAAAGAAAAATTAGATGACCTTGAGTTGTTTCTCCGGACCTTAGGCATTAAGTTTAATCAAGGAACTACCCTTAAGCCCGCGCAGTTCAATACCATCCTCACACAAACCAAAGACGGGCCTTTTGACGCTCTGGCAGGAGAAATCATCCTGCGTGCACAATCTCAAGCCATATACAGCCCCCTAAATCTTGGCCATTTTGGCCTTAACTTACGACGCTACATTCACTTTACCTCCCCCATTCGGCGCTATGCCGATTTGGTTGTCCACCGTGCCCTCATCCAAACCCTTAGTTCCAACAAAACCCCAGTTGAAGAACCCGGACCTCTGGCAGACATTGCCGAACACATCAGCCAGACAGAACGCCGCGCTATGGCCGCAGAACGCGATACGCTAGACCGATACAGGGCTTGCTTTATGGAGCACAACATCGGCCACAATTATGAAGCACGCATTACCGGCGTTACCCGCGCCGGCCTCTTTGTACGCCTTGAGAATACGGGAGGTGACGGGCTTGTTCCTATCAGGCGCTTGAAGCCAAGTGGATTTTATCGCCATGATGAAACACGCAACGCCTTATTTGACAAAAGCACCAGATACGTATTCCAAACCGGCATGAGTGTTACCGTACAGGTAATAGAGGTGGCTCCTTTTTCAGGAGGGGTAGTGCTTGACCTTATAGATGGAGGCGAACGACAATCGTGGGCGAAAAACACCGCAAAGCAAAAACACTCCCGCCGAAAATACTCCCGAAGACGTAATTGAGGAGGCGTAACCAACATGACACAGGCCTTTGACAGCAAAGATAGCCGTAAACAAGAAATGCGCCACCCAGATGAGAAAGTTGCCCGCCCGAAAGATGCCTCCACTCTTATCATCATGCGCCACGACGAAGATGCCACCCGCATTCTCATGGGCCAACGTCATAGCAATCACACTTTTATGCCTGATAAATACGTGTTTCCCGGAGGCCGAGTTGATCGCGCTGATAGTCGGATACGCTATGGCACAGATTTGCGACCCGCCGTGGAAAAACACTTACTCTCCCATGTGCGTGGAAACCCCTCTCCGACGCGCGCACGGACTTGGGCCTTGGCTGCCATCCGAGAGACCTTTGAAGAGACAGGTCTCCTTCTTGGGCGCCCTACAAACCGCAAAGTCTTAGGGCAATCTTTTAAATCTCGCCACGAGGGATGGCAACACTATCTATCGCAAGGCGTAGAGCCAGACCTCTCTTGCTTGGATTTTATCGCCCGCGCCATCACTCCTCCCTATCGAGCACGACGCTTTGATACCCGCTTCTTCCTCACTACAGCAGAAACCATCGTTAATGACTCGTCAGATATGTCGGGGGCCTCGGGCGAGTTGGTAGGATTACGCTGGTTCACCCTTGATGAAGCGCTTACCCTTGACTTACCCAATATCACCCGCATTGTGTTAGGCGAGGTGGCAACACGTCTTTCCCTAACCCCTGCACAAAGGGCACGGCATCCTGTGCCGTTTATTTTCTTCCGAAAACCCGGCCCCATGCGAATCAATCTATAGCGCTCAAACAAAAAAGAATCCTTGGTTACCCTAAACCAGACTCCAGTATCGCAACAGCTAGGCAACCCGGTTTTTCTCAAAGGGAGTAGCGCAAGATTTAGCAATAACAGAAACCTATACGGTGTCAAAGACGATGCCCCTACTGTTTGAACAAACGATTGATTCTTACAATAGCGAGGAGGCTCGTTTTAGTGCCAGGGTTGCTACAGGAGTGGATATACCGTTGACAGAAAAGTTGACAGCTTTACCCAATTTGAATACGTCCGATTTTATGACAAAAAACATCAAATCACGGGCAATGATGCTAAACTAAGTTCTAAAGTTGTTAATGCCCACATTGGTTTGTTGTATGGCTTTTAGCCTCTACCCTATCCTATTCAGCTTATAATCTCCCACCCGTTATCATTATACAACCCCCACGGAACATATCGTGCGTAATGGGGTGTGCGTCTTTGTAGTGCATTATTACCAATCATGGAGGTTCACCCATGAACAATTCCGTCCGCCCCCGTGACGCTGCTAGTCTGGTACTGATATGCCGTGAGGGAGAGCGCATTTTTGTCCTTATGGGACGCCGCCCGAGGGCCATGGCCTTCGCACCAGATATTTTTGTATTTCCGGGCGGCAAATTGGACGCCAATGATAAAACCATATCTCCTGTGACACCCCTACACAAAACAACCCTCTCTCGTCTTACCACAAGCACGACCTCTGCCTCCCTCGCAACAGCCCTTGCTATAACGGCCACCCGTGAAACTTATGAAGAAACAGGTTTAGTGGTGAGCAAAACTGGCGTGGGATACACAACAGCCAGCCACCAAGAATCGTGGCCTCCACACGATTACCCACCCTTTTTGGACAGGTTTGGCATTTTAGCGCGGGCCATTACGCCTACCTCAAGCCCTGTGCGCTTTCACGCCCGCTTTTTCTCTATAATGGTTCAGTCGGGTGCTACACAAATCAAACCCAGAAGTAACGGGGAGTTGCTGGACTTGGACTGGTGGCCACTTGAAAAAGCACGCACCCTGCCTCTGTTTGATGTTACAGAGTATGTTCTAAGCCTTGTGGCTCAGGGCCGGACCGGGTTTGATACCGGACCTGTTCCCTTGTGTCACTATAAAAACGACCGCCTCCTGATACACAACCGCTAGTACCTCCCGTTACCGACAATGACAACGCCCTCTATCAGGCCTGACGCTCCTCCAGAGGAGACGTCTCTTTCCCGAAAAGACTATCGCCTTAGCCTTACCGCCGTTATCTCTTGTACTGCCATTGCAGGTGTCGGCCTTGGCATTACCCTCCCCTTGCTGGCGGTTGCTATTGAGCGTATGGGCGTATCCAGCACTCTGCTGGGCCTCAACACGGCTATGCCAGCGCTTGCCTCCTTGATCTTCGTTCCCATCATCCCCTACCTGCTGCGCTTTATTCCCGCTGTGCCTTTTCTATTGACGTGTATATGCGTCTCCACCGTTTGCATGATCACCTATCCCCTGTTTCCCGATATTGGTTCATGGTTCATCATCCGGTTTATCAATGGTGTCGCCATTGCCGGGTTATTCATGGTAAGTGAGACGTGGATTAACGAATTAGCACGCGAAACCCACAGAGGCCGCATGATCGGGCTTTATGCCGCTATTTTGTCCGGCGGCTTCGCCCTTGGCCCCATCCTGCTTCTCATTGTTGGCTATGATGGTATCGCTCCTTACGTCACTATCTCTGCTTTGATTGCTCTTGGAGCTATTCCGCTCGTGATGGCGCGTCATTTAGCACCCAATCTTGTTCAAAGACCAAACCGCAACATGCTGTCCATTATCACCCTTGCGCCTACCGCTATTCTGGGGGCGCTGATGTATGGAGCTCTGGAAGCAGAGATGCTATCTCTCATGACAGTCTATGGCTTGCGGGTAGGTTTACCTCTTGATTTAAGCACGTTGGTTCTGACAATTTTTGGAGCGGGCAACATTGCTTGCCAAATTCCCATTGGCATGTTGGCAGACAGAATAGACCGGCGACTGCTATTGCTACTTTGTGCCGGCGTCAGTTTTCTTGGTGCACTCTCTCTGCCTTTTGTTATCACTAACCCATGGATTTTTGTGCCCACTTTTTTCATATTCGGTGGGGTTGTCACTGGTCTTTATACTGTTGGGCTTATCCTTGTAGGTCAGCGTTTTAAGGGTAGCAACCTAGCCTTGGCCAATGCAGCTTATATTTTACTCTACAGCGTTGGCTCTCTGGCGGGGCCGGTTCTGGGAGGCGTTTTCATGGATATATGGGACCCACACGGGCTTGCCGTTTCCATGGTTTTGTTGACGGGCATCTATATTCTCCTTGCCGGATATCGCTATTTTTCTTCTCCCACGCAGAAGATTTAATCCCAGTACCCCTTTAGGGTTTTAGCTTGGGTTTTGCCGCCTGTGCCTTTTATGATATAAAGGGGCACCCGCCAAAGGGCGTCATCATAAGGGAGTATCTCCTCATGGCTAAATCCACCACCGTTAAAATCAAACTGGAAAGCACCGCAGACACCGGGTATTTCTACGTGACTAAGAAGAATACCCGCACTATGACGGATAAAATGGTCGTCAAGAAATATGACCCCATTGCCCGCCGTCATGTAGAGTTTAAGGAATCTAAAATCAAATAGCCTTTGAGGCCTTGTAGATTTTGTTTTTTGTGCCCCGCATCTCCCGAGTCCCTTTCGCCTCATGAATCAGGAGATGGCTGAGACCATAGCTCTTCAGGCACTCGGAGCCATGGTAGATAATAGCGACACCCTCAGCGCCTTCCTGACCATAAGCGGCCTTAATCCTTCAAGCCTTTATGACCATATCTCGGACCCATCCTTTCTGGGTGGGGTGATGGATTTTCTTGCAACTCATGAAAACCATCTCATGGCTGTATGTTCAACGGCTGACATGGACCCAGAGCAAATTATTCAAGCGCGGCGTTATTTGCCAGGCGCATCTTTGGATGCCTTATGACACCCCCACCACTCCCCGATGAAGCTGTTCAAGCACAAATTGATAAAATCTCTATAGACCACCATCACCCGTTAATTATTTGCGATGCTGATGAAGTTTTGTTGCAATTTATCGTCGGGTTGGAAGATTATCTTGAGTGTCAGGGCTTATGGCTTGACCTCACCAGCTACGCGATCACCGGCAACATCAAGCAGCGCGATACGGGCGAGCCGGTTTCTGATGACGATGTCAAAACCCTGTTGGAAGATTTTTTTGCAACCCAAACTGAGCACATCAAAGCTATGCCGGGGGCTGCCGTGGCACTCCAACGCCTGACACAACAGAATGCACAAATTGTCGTACTCAGCAATCTTCCAAGCACTCAGCGCGCCGCCCGGCAGCGCTGTCTTCAGGCACAAGGCATGGATTATCCGGTGATTACCAATCAAGGTCTTAAGGGAGCCGCTGTCGCTTACTTAAGCCGTGCCATGCGCGCACCGGTGTTTTTTCTAGATGACCTTTACCATCACCTCACCGATGCTTTCAAATGGCGGGAGGATTTATATTATGTTCATTTTATCGCTGATTCCCGTCTTGCTGGTTTTGCCAAGAAAGCCTTAAAAAATGATACATCTACCACTAAAATAGTGTTTCAAGAGACAAATTGGCCTGATACCTATAACAAGATAAGCAAGCTGCTGGACAAGAACCTATAGGCTCTGCTAGCATAAATGTTGTTGCGATGGTAAAGTCTGAGGAGAGATCCCATGCCATTTAATAGAAAACTCATGAGCGGTATCGCCATACTGGCCCTGCTCGTCGTGACCAGTTACCAAACCCTTTCAAGTGAGTTTCCCCAATATTTTCATCAACCTATCTGGCTAATTCTGGATAGTGCCCTCGTTATCATTTTTGTCATATCAGGCCAAATGCTAGCGAAAGACTATTCAACTGTTAGCACCTTTATCTGGTCGGTAGCAGCCGCTCTCGCTATCTTCACTGTCATTCAAAACACCGTGGGAGATCTCGGCCCTGTGTTCTGGTTGTTTGCAGCCATGTTGTACAATCTCACCACGGTGGTTTGCGCCATCTATCTACATAAAGAGCAAAAAGCATAACCAAGACCCTTAAAGATAGATTGGAAGCTCTGGAGCTAGCCCTTCCTGCCCCGGCAGCCCCGGCGGCCAACTATAAACCTTTCGTCAAAACCGGATCGCTGGTGTTTATCTCCGGCCAAGTACCCATTGGGCCCGATGGCATTGAGTTTCAAGGCAGACTGGGCAGAGATTTTAGTATAGAAGAAGGTCAGGCGGCTGCCCGACTGTGCGCTCTTAATATTCTTTCCCAAGTCAATGCCGCCTGCAATGGTGATTTTTCACAGGTTAAATCCTGCGTCAAACTGGGAGGCTTTGTGAATTGTACACCGGATTTTGACCAGCATCCTGCTGTCATTAACGGTGCATCAGACCTCGTCGTCAATGTGATGGGAGAAGCCGGACAACATACACGTTTTGCTGTTGGGGTGAGCAGTTTGCCTTTCAATGTGGCTGTAGAGGTGGATGCCATTTTTGACGTTAGCTGACGCCAAGGGGCATTTATGTCAGATAAATCAAACCTACAACTGCGCATGGTAAATTCGTTGCGGGAGATTGCTCCCGAACGCTGGGATGCCTGTGCTCAGCCACAAAAGGGAACGCCGTGCAACCCTTTCTTATCTCATGCTTTCCTGTCGTCCCTTGAAGAAAGCGGCTCGGCAGCGCCTGAAACCGGTTGGGGAGCATGTCATGTGCTTCTTGAAGACACAACAAACAATACTCTTATTGGCTGTGTTCCTCTTTACCTGAAAGGACACTCTCAAGGAGAATATGTGTTTGACTATGGCTGGGCAAGTGCCTTTGAACAAGCCGGTGGACGGTATTACCCTAAACTTCAAAGCTGCGTACCTTTTACACCTGTGCCGGGACGACGACTGTTAACTTATCCTGATAACAACGCCGAAACCATAGAAAATCAACTGCTGGCCGGTTGCCTTACGGTTGCCGAAAAACTCAAAGTTTCTTCTCTTCATTTCACTTTTTTACCAAAAAGCCAATGGGCTCTCATGGGCGAAAACACACTGCTTCAGAGAACAGACCAGCAATTCCACTGGAGCAATGAGGACTATAACAGTTTTGATGATTTTCTTACCGTCCTTGCCTCTCGCAAACGCAAATCTATACGCAAAGAGCGCGCCGAGGTGCAACAATCTGGTTTACAGATCGAGTGTCTCACAGGAAGCGATATTAAAGAACATCACTGGGATAGTTTCTTTGCCTTTTATATGGATACAAGTTCACGAAAATGGGGGCATTCCTATTTGACACGCACATTTTTCAGCCTCATTGGTGAGCGCATGGCCGACAATATTCTTCTTGTAATGGCCTATCGTAAGGGACAACCCATTGCCGGATCTTTGAACATTATCGGTTCAGATTGCCTTTATGGCCGCAATTGGGGTTGCCTTGAAGACCACCGCTTTTTACACTTTGAAATGTGCTACTATCAAGCCATTGAGTTTGCCATTGCGCATCGGCTCAAACGGGTTGAAGCGGGAGCACAGGGGGCGCATAAACTGGCACGGGGCTATCTGCCGACCCCCACCTATAGTGCTCACCACATAGCCCATCCGCAATTTAGGGAGGCCGTTGCCCGCTATTTAGATCATGAACGAGAAGATGTCTCGCACACCATTGAAGCCCTTGAGGTCATGTCGCCATTTCGGCATGATACGCTCAACCTCTCAGTTCAAACTCCTCTAATTCAGGAAAAATGACCCCATGAGTTACGATAATAATAATATTTTCGCTAAAATTCTGCGTGGTGAAGCGCCCTGCTTTCAAGTCCATAGCGATGAGCACACTCTCGCTTTTATGGATGTTATGCCTCAGGTACCGGGTCATACTCTTGTTATTCCCCGTCATCCGGCTGAAAATCTTTTTGACCTACCACCAGATTATGCCGCCGCCATGGCGAAAAGTGTGAAAATAGTAGCCCACGCTGTCAGACAAGCCTTTGAAGCGCCGGGCATTCTAATTGCTCAACTCAATGGAGCGGCTGCCGGGCAGACAGTCTTTCACATTCATACACACATTATTCCACGCCATGACGGTATTGACCTGAAGTTTCATGCGAGGGAGATGGAAAATCCGGATACTCTGGAAACCCACGCGCAAATGATACGCAAAGCGCTAAAGTCGTAACCCCTTACTCAAGGGCTAGGGAGTGGTTTCCGGCGTTTCTTTCTCAGAACGACGAGGCTTACGCGGGTGCTCCGGCGGCTCTATGATTTCGAAGCTCAGATCTCTATTGCTTTCATTGCCACTCACCAAAACACGCACAACGCCACCATTCACCAATTTGCCAAACAAAATTTCCTCCGCAAGAGGTTTCTTAATGTGCTCCTGTATGACACGAGCCAGAGGACGGGCACCCATCTTCTCGTCATAGCCTTTTCCGGCAAGCCAATCATTAGCCTCCGGCGTAAGTTCTATGGTGATATTTCTGTCGCCCAGTTGAGCCTCCAACTGCAACACGAATTTCTCTACTACCTGCGCTACAACCTCAGATGGCAGGCGGCTAAAACGGATAACTGAATCCAGTCGATTGCGGAACTCCGGTGAGAACATCCGTTCAATCGCTTCCTCGTCTTCTCCTTCCCGATCCATACGCCCAAAGCCCACCGGAGCTTTAGCCATATCGCTGGCTCCTGCATTGGTGGTCATAATCAAGACAACATTGTGGAAATCTACCTGCTTACCATTATGATCCGTCAGTTTGCCATGATCCATAATTTGCAAAAGAATATTGAACAAATCCGGATGAGCTTTTTCAATTTCATCCAAAAGCAAAACACAATGGGGATGTTGGTCAACACCATCGGTCAACAAACCGCCTTGATCAAAACCCACATAGCCGGGAGGAGCGCCAATAAGACGAGAGACACTGTGACGCTCCATATATTCGGACATATCAAAGCGCAATATTTCAATGCCCATAGCGCTTGCCAGCTGGCGGGCGACTTCCGTCTTGCCAACACCGGTGGGGCCAGAGAACAAATAACACCCTATGGGCTTTTCAGGTTCCCGCAATCCGGCCCGTGCCATTCTAATGGCCGAGGCCAGCGCCCCTATCGCCTCATCCTGACCAAATACAACCCGCCGGAGAGTTCCGTCTAAATCCCGTAACCGCTCCGTATCATTGCGGGATATTGCCTTAGGTGGCACTCGTGCCATGGTGGCAATCACGCGTTCAACCTCACGCACACCTATGGTTTTACGACGCCGTGCGGAGGGTATCAGCATTTGCGATGCGCCCACCTCGTCAATAACATCTATTGCCTTATCCGGCAGTTTGCGGTTATGCATGTGCCGCGCCGAAAGCTCCACCGCAGCTCTTATTGCCTCGCTTGTGTAGCGAACTTTATGAAAACCTTCAAAATAAGGCTTTAATCCTTTAAGTATTTTAATAGCATCAGGAATAGATGGTTCAACCACATCAATTTTCTGAAACCGGCGAGCCAGCGCATGATCTTTTTCAAAATGCTGGCGATATTCTTTATACGTTGTCGAACCTATGCACCGCAACGTACCGCTTTGCAGGGCAGGCTTGAGCAGATTGGAGGCATCCAGAGAGCCGCCACTAGTGGCTCCTGCCCCAATAATTGTATGGATTTCATCTATAAACAAAATAGCACCCGGGCGGGTTTCCAACTCTTTCAAGACGTTCTTCAAGCGCTCCTCAAAGTCACCCCGATACCGCGTGCCTGCCAGCAATGCCCCCATATCAAGGGCATAAATTGTATCACCCGATAATACTTCCGGCACTTCATTGCGAACAATCCGCCGTGCCAGACCTTCCGCTATTGCCGTCTTACCCACACCCGGGTCACCCACATAAATGGGGTTGTTCTTCCGTCGCCGACACAACACCTGTATCGTCCGGTTCACCTCTTGCTCCCGACCAATCAGGGGATCAACCTTGCCATCATGAGCCTTTTGATTGAGATCAACGCAATACACCTCAAGAGCGCTTTTTGCCTTACTTGTATCACCACTGCTTTCGTCTCCCTCTTCATCAATCCCACGCACCGGACTGGCCTCAGACATATCAGTCCGCTTAGCGATACCGTGGCTTACAAAATTAACAGCGTCATACCTTGTCATTTCCTGCTCTTGCAAAAAATACACCGCATGGCTTTCACGCTCGGCAAAAAGAGCAATTAGCACATTAGCGCCCGTCACCTCCTCGCGGCCCGACGACTGGGTATGGATAATGGCCCGCTGCACAACCCTCTGCAGAGCTGCCGTGGGCTTGGTTTCCTGATTATCTTTGCTCACAAGATTGTGAAAATCATTTTCAAGATAATTACTAAGATCGCGGCGCAAATTATCTATATTCACAGAGCAAGCCCGCAGGAGCCGCTCGGCATCTTCGTCCTCTGTCAGCGATAAAAGAAGATGTTCCAACGTGGCATATTCATGCTGACGTTCGCCAGCAATCTTTAACGCTCCGCGTAACGCTTCTTCCAGACTTCTGGATAATGACGGCATACGTTTTCTCTTTCCCTACTTCTTCCCTTCCCCGTTTCTCTCTATTCCTTCTCCATCGTACATTGCAAAGGATGCTCATTTTGACGCGAGAAGTCCATCACTTCCATCACCTTGGCCTCAGCAACTTCATAGGTATAAAGACCACACACCCCAATGCCACTTTGATGCACATGGAGCATAATACGCATAGCCTCCTCATGATTTTTACTGAAAAACTTCTCCAAAATAAAAACAACAAACTCCATCGGCGTATAATCATCGTTCAGCAACAAAACCCTATACAGAGACGGTTTTTTTGTCCTAGTGCGTGTTTTAGTTAGAACGTCAACCTGACCTGTCCGATTGCTGCCTCCTCCTTCTTCATCACTACCCCTGTCCGGCCCGCCAGCACAGAAAAGCACCAGAGTATCGGCTGCATTATACACTGTAGGTGTTCCCAGCATAAATCAAACCTTTCGTCAGAGCTCATTTTATCAAAAAACCCCTCTTTCAACAAGAAACATGTTGCACACAGGCTCCAAGACAGAAGGGAGCACGGTCCATTCCGGCGTTAGCGGCCTTCCCCCAGCAAAATATCCCGCGCCTGATTGATACGCGCCGCCAGATAAGCCGTACCACCCTGATCCGGATGAGCCTTTAACATCAAGCGCCTATGGGCGGTGCGTATATCATTTTCAGAAGCGCCTGCTACAAGGCCCAGCACCGCCAGAGCCTCCTCTTGTGTCATAGACGATGGCGCCCCGTGCATACCATCATCACCGGTTTCTCTTGTCTTTTCATGACGCCAATCAGCACCATAGGCCCGGTCTAACCACGCTTCCAGCAAAGAGAGAGAATCGACATCATTGTCCGTGATTATCCTTTCCCGCAGAGAAAGTAATTCAGGCAGAGACAAATCATCCAACATTTTTCCCGCAAAAGAGCCTTGTAAAATACGGCCCGTCATCAAGCCACTATCGTGGTCTAAACTCATAGAAAACCACGGCGTTTCAATATCAGACGAGGCAGCACTCCCTGACGGGTTTCCTGATGAACGTTGCGCCCGTTGCCCGCCCCATCTGCCGGCCGCTGCAAACGGGTTACGCCGCCACCCCACAAACCACAACAAAAACGGAATAAGAGGAGCGGCCAAAGCCAGCCTTCCGCTGACAGTTAGCACTACAATAGCAACGCCCAAAACCACAACGGTAATGGTGCGCAAAATACGCGCCAGTGTTGAAGGGTCAGTTCGAACAAGGCCATAGGTTATAAGTAGCAGGAGACCCAGAACTACAATACCTACGACAAGCCAAATCATTATTTTATCTGTTTTATCTGTCCGGCAATTTTACGAACCACATCGCCACGGTGGCGACCCAATTTCTCAAGCGCCTCTCGTCCGGCGGTGGCATAAACCGCTACCGCTGTCAGTAAATCGCGCAACTGAGCGATAGAAGACCCGTCAAACCGGCTCCATGCCCCACCGCTTAACCGCGCCATCTCACAAAATATAGACTCAGCGTCTTTATCGTATCCCTCCTGAAAAACAAAAAGCGGCATACCACGCATTCCTAACTGTCCGGCCTTGTCACACAGAACATCGGCTTCCTCCTCCACACTATCGCCCACATAAACAAGCGCATTGATTTTAACCCCCTGCCCCACCTCATCAAGGGCGTGAGTCAAGACCCGCTCAATTTGAGTTAAACCCCCACGTACCCCAACACCCGTCATAGTTTGCGCAAGAGCGGTTGCATCATAAACCCACGGGCTCACACGAAACTCGTGAAAGCCCCGAAACCATACTAACTGCACCGCAAGGCCGCCAATTTTTTCCGTCTCCTCAAACATACCCGCCTGTATCTGAAGAGCGCTATCCCATGCCAGAGCGCGACTCATGGTGGCATCCATAGCAAACATAAGCCGCCCGCGTCCGGCAACAGAGGTGGCAGAAGCCACCGGAGCCGGTGTACGCGCTACCTTATCCAGAAAACGCCGCACATCCGTGCGTACATTCTGATTGGCCCGGCTAACACTCCCCGGGTATGGCTTATCGGTGCTCTTGTCCATGATCTCTTGCACTCACTACAAAGTTGACCGCAAGAATAGCACCTTGCCGAACAACGCAACAAGCGCTACAAGGGTTGGCTTTCCCTGATGTCATAGTTTGTCATGTCTTCCCGGCTTCCCTTTTCTGTTGCTCATACGTGTGCCGACCTACGCACCCACACGGCTTCATGGCGGACGGACAACAAAACCATCGGCCTTGTTCCCACCATGGGAGCACTCCACGAGGGACATTTATCTCTGATCGAAACAGCCACCCGGCATTGCGAACGTATCATTGTCAGTATATTTGTTAATCCATCCCAGTTTGCACCCCATGAAGACTTCTCCGCCTACCCGCGCACCCTTGAAGAAGACATAGAAAAACTTAAATCTCTACCGGTGCATCTTCTCTATGCCCCCACAACCGACGAGGTCTATCCGTCCGGCTTTGCCACCACCATAAAAGTATCCGGCCTCACCGATGATATGGAAGGCGCAGTGCGACCTCATTTTTTTGATGGTGTGGCAACAATCGTCGCTAAATTGTTTAGCCAGTGTCAACCGGATATTGCTATCTTCGGGGAGAAAGACTATCAACAACTCGCCATGATTAAGCGCCTCGCGCAAGACATGGATATGCCCATCAAGATTATCGGTTCCCCTACTATACGCGACCCCGATGGTCTTGCCCTATCCTCCCGCAATGCCTACCTCACCACCGAAGAACGACCCATAGCCTGTGAACTGCATCAAACATTGCAACAGATTGCAACAGAAGTTCGGCGGGGAGATGACGTAAGAAAAAGCACCACCAAAGGCATAAATCACCTTCACTCTGTGGGGTTTTCGCCGGTGGATTACCTAGAGGTACGAGATGCCGAAACCCTTGACCCGCTTAAAGCCTATACCCATAGTCAACCGGCGCGCATTCTGGTTGCCGCTACCCTTGGCACAACACGGCTTATTGACAATATCGCCCTTAACTCACAATAGGTACTCATAACAAGCCTAATGTCGCCAACTCGGCACGCATGGCTTCGGGCATATCATCCTCGCCGTCCTCTCCCTCCGCTATGTCATCGGGAGCATCCTGAGGGTTAAGATAACGCCATCCCTGAAAAGGGCGGCGCGGTTGTGGCCTCGTCAACACCACAGCAGGGTCCAGCACTAAATAGCAATACCGCTTCTGCGTCCCCTCTTCAACGGTGCGAATATCCACTAATGTCTGGCGTGCCTGTATCAAACCCTTAATAACCCAATAAAGAGAGCCACCCGCCAGCAATTCCTCCTTTCGAGACGGAGTCATACGGGTGCCGTGATATGGCTCCCGCGGTTTGCCTAGCTCTGGCTTTTCTCCCGCACGGCGTTGTTGCACACGGCGCAACTGATCAACACTATCAATGCCAACGCACAGTTTCACCAGATGCAAACGGGGAGTTTCGCCACTCATCACAATATCCGCATAGCAACCAGTGAGTCCAATCCTGCAACGTCCAAAACAAGACCCTCTATAATCCAAAATAGTCTTCGTCTCTTTGCATAAACGCAAACCCCTAAAAGAATTATACTGCGTCCTCTTCTTCTTGTTCTTCTTGTTCTTCTTGTTCTTCTTGCTCCAATTGCTCAGGGTCAATATCCCGCACCCGATCCCTAAACGCTCTATCAAAGGCTTCTATCCTATCCTTAAACCAAGTATTCAGAGAGGGCCAATCATTCTCATCTGTTGGATTCGCATCCTTAGACTGGAGAATCTTCGAGGAGTTTCTTGCAGGCAATTCTTTCCATTCCAGAGCCGCTCCAATTTCTTGCTCAATGGCGCTCTTGTCCTTTTTTAGGATATGAAAATAGGTCTTTGCATGCACGGGATCTGTGATAAATAGCTCTACACGAATGCGTTTATCACGCGTACCCAGTACAGCATCGATAGTGAAGTGACTACGGCTTAAGGAAAAACTTTTCCAATGCCGCGGTTTTGGATTTGTTAGACGAAGGTGTGATCCGCTGGACTTTAGATACTCCAGAAATTGTTGCCAGTAGCGAAATTGTAGTTTTTTGGTTTCACTAATGGGTTCATCGCTAATGTGTTGAGCAGCGTGTAAAACAGACTGACTCCAGTCATTTGGCTTTGAGACAATATTAAATTTTGGAGCGGCTATGGAACCATTGATGCTCCACAACTCTACCTCTAAGGCAAAAAACCGAAACCGCTCGTCTGTAATTTTATTCAGCCAATCCAAGGTTGCTTGATGTTCTTCCGTAAATTTGGATGCAATCCAGACAATAGTGACGGCTTGTAATCCCGCAGCGTAGGTCAATATCTGACCTAAATGGCGGTGATCGGAACGCTCAATCTGATTTTCAATAAGCACCCAAGAATCATCATCCCTATCCCCGTTCTTACATAGAATGTCTGCACGGAATGGCCCTACATTCTTTTCCACCGCTTCAAGCTCCAGATCTATGCCGAGAGTCTCGGCCAACAATTCCAGATTGGATTCTTCAGCGAGCCAAGGAGTGAAATGCTTGTCTTCCGTTTCCCATATATCACGCAGTTCCACGCGTTCTAATTTACCAAGAGGTTTAGTCATAATTCACAGTATCAGTATCAAACCGTATTTAAAAGAGATGGAGAAACCATCTCCTCGTTCATAACTCTCATCCCAATCAGAAACACGCTCCTTAACTAGAGAAAGTTCTCTTTAGGCCTCTCTTAGGCATCGATGTCAGATTCCAATTCTAAGTGGAATCTGACAATCATTCTTAGTGCAAATTGATACAAAGGTTGGTGCGGTCGAGAAGACTCGAACTTCCACGGGTTTTACCCCACAGCGACCTCAACGCTGCGCGTCTACCTATTCCGCCACGACCGCATTCCGACAACCGGTTTTAGGCGAGGACAACGCAACTGTCAAAGCCCCCAAAAAGCCAGAAAATACCCCTAAACCCCTACATTAAATTCCGTCACCGTCACGAAATGCCGGTAAATGAATACCACATTCATCCTTATCGCGTCCGGCCCATCGCCCTTCACGATAATCTCCACCCTCCGAGACCCTGTCCGTACAAGGCATGCAGCCTATAGACAAATAACCATCCTTCACCAAAGGATGAGCCGGCAGACGATGAGTCTCCTGATAGTGCTGTAACTCTTCTTCACCCCAAAGAGCCAAGGGATTAATTTTAATGCGGTGGTCAACAACCGGTTTCGGCAATCCCGGCAAGACGGCTACAGTCTCCTCCTCAATTAAAGGCATCGTCATGCGAGCACCAGTCTGAAATCTCTTGCGGCCGGTCACCACCGCCTCAAAACCCGCCAATGCCCGCGCCTGAGGTAACACTTTGCGAAAATGACAACATGCATCAGGATTGCTGTTCCACAAACCCCCATCAGAATCCAAAGAGTGCTCATCATCCGGATGAGGTCCCATAACCCGTATTTCCGCTAACCCTAACTTTGCCTGCAACCGGTCACGGTAACGCAACGTCTCAGGAAACAACTTGCCGGTGTTGAGAAAAATTACCGGTGTCGCCGGATCAACCTCTGCTACCATGTGGAGCAATACCGCCGACTCTGCCCCGAAAGACGAAATCACCGCAAGGCGGCCAGAAAACTCATCGCGTATCATAACCTCAAGCAATGCTGCCCCCGACAGCCCCTCACACCGCTGCCGTAACGCCCCCAAACGCCCATTCTCTCCACTATCGGAAACAGGCCGGGCCTTTGCTAAAGGTACTACGTCAACCATTCACTCAATACTCCGTAATCATCGAGTCCTGAATCTAAGAATATGGCCCTTATTTTTCAATAAAAAAATGTAATTTAATTAATTAAACTGTTTTTAAGTGTTATTTATGTGCGGCCAAAAACTACACAAAAACAACGATATCACCTCTATGCTATAACAACATCCCATGACTACTCACCCAACCTCTCCCGGCCCTGAATGGCGCATCAGCACCGGCCTGACACCCTATCGTGAGGCCGAACATGAGATGATGGCTCGTGCTACAGCCATTGCCAAGGGCTCCATGGAGGAGTTGGTATGGTTGCTGGAGCACGAACCTCTCTACACGGCGGGCACTAGCGCCAAACCGGAAGACATACTAACGCCAGATCGCTTTCCGGTATACAAAACAGGGCGCGGCGGACAATACACGTACCACGGCCCCGGGCAACGGGTCGTTTATGTCACGTTGAATCTTAAACGGCGTAACCCTGATGTACGCGCCTTTGTGTGTAATTTAGAGACATGGCTTATCAAGACCCTCGCGCATTTTGATGTTATCGGCGAAACCAGAAAAGATCGCATTGGCGTTTGGGTACAACGCGGAGAGGGCCTAAATACCCGTGAGGATAAAATTGCCGCTATCGGTATCCGATTGCGCCGCTGGGTCAGCTTTCATGGCATCAGTTTGAATGTAAACCCGAACCTTGAGCATTTCTCGGGCATTGTACCGTGCGGTATCACCAGCCACGGTGTTACAAGTCTAGCGGATTTAGGAATTACAGCCTCTATGGCAGACGTAGACGATGCCCTAAAAGAAACATTTCAAGATGTATTCGGCCCCGTGACCGAACCAAACCAGTTCAAAACATAAGATAAATCAGCCGTGGACTATTCAAGTTCCATCATGACGTCGTCTACCGACAAATTATCGCCCGGAGCGCATTTTATCTTGCTTACAGTGCAATCCCGCTCAGCCCGCAAAATATTTTCCATCTTCATAGCCTCTACCACCGCCAGAGGCTCACCAGCCTTAACCTCCTGCCCCTCAACAACACCTATAGAAACAACAAGCCCCGGCATCGGACACAGCAAAAACCCCCCACCACCACTGCTATCTTCACGAGGCACAAAATCTACCAGTTCACAAGCTCCCGGCGTCATGACAACCGCCTTAATCATCGTGCCACGATAGGTAAGCGTCATGCTCCCCGTAATGTCACGGGTCATCTGCACAACCAGATAATCACTCCCAACCTTACCCTCAAAAATCGTCATGCCGGGCTTCCAGTCACTTGAAACAAGTACACCGTTTTTCTGCTCTCCTACATCTCCTTCACGCCAGAAAATATGCAGACCATCACTTCCGGGCTTAATACGCCCATGGTGAAACTCATCATCCATACGAACAGTAAGAACATGTTCTTCTCTTCCTGTTGCAACCGCTATACCCTGTGCGCGCAGCATCTCAATATGAGTCACGAACAATGCAACAGCTGCCAGCGCCTTGGATCTCGTGCTATCAAGGGCTACCCCCTGAAAACCGGAGGGATATTCCTCCGCTATGAAATTGGTCGTCAAAGTGCCTGCCCGAAACCTCTCATGTTCCATAACCGCACTCAAAAATGGAATGTTATGACGAATACCCTCAATGCGAAAACCATCTAACGCATCAGACATAGCATCAATCGCCTGCATACGGTCCGGTGACCATGTGCATAATTTGGCAATCATGGGGTCGTAATAGATAGAAATCTCTCCACCCTCATAGACCCCCGTATCATTTCGCACCACCAACGACTCGCCTGCTCTCTCCTCCGGCGGGTGATACCGCACAAGACGTCCTACCGAGGGTAAAAAAGACCGATAAGGGTCTTCAGCGTAGATCCGGCCTTCCATAGCCCATCCCTTAAGGCTGACATCTTTCTGCGTAAGAGATAATTTCTCACCGGCCGCAATGCGTATCATCTGCTCTACCAAATCAATGCCGGTAATAAGTTCCGTTATAGGATGCTCAACCTGAAGCCGTGTATTCATCTCCAGGAAATAGAAGTTCCGGCTTTCATCTACGATAAACTCAACCGTGCCAGCGCTTTGATAAGAGGCTGCCTTAGCAAGCGCCACTGCCTGTGCGCCCATGGCTTCTCTTGTTTTGTCATCCAGAAAAGGGCTGGGAGCTTCCTCGATCACTTTCTGATTGCGCCGTTGAATAGAACATTCCCTCTCACCCAGATAAATAGCATTGCCATGCCCATCAGCCAGCACCTGTATTTCAATATGACGGGGTGAGGTTACAAATTTTTCTATATAGACGCGATCATCGCCAAAACTCGCGCGTGCCTCATTCATGGAGGACGTAAAACCCTCCTCCACCTCCCGGGCCGTGTGGGCTATACGCATGCCCTTTCCGCCCCCTCCGGCGGCGGCTTTTATCATCACCGGATAGCCTATATCTTCCGCTATGCCTATGGCCTGTTTTGCACCTGTTATAACATCCGAGCATCCCGGAACCGTATTAACACCCGCCTCCATGGCGAAATCACGAGCGCTGATTTTATCACCCATAAGCCGCACAGCATCCGCATTAGGCCCGATAAACGTAATATTTTCAGTAGACAAAGCCTCTACAAAGGCGGCATTCTCAGAAAGAAATCCATATCCGGGATGAATGGCACCGGCTCCTGTCTGCCTGGCCGCTTCAATAATGCGCTCCATAACCAGATAAGACTCAGATGCAGGTGGCGGACCAATGGCTACCGCCTCATCCGCCATCTCTACATGAAGCGCCCGGCTATCAGCCTCAGAATAAACTGCAACTGTCTTGATACCCATACGCCGTGCGGTTTTGATAACCCGACAGGCGATTTCCCCCCGGTTGGCAATTAAGATTTTTTCAAACACGCCACACTCTCTTATAGGGGGATGTTATCGTGTTTTTTCCACGGGTTAGAGACGTTTTTGTGACGTAACAACCGCAAAGCTCTTACAAGACGGGGTCTGGTCTCACGCGGCATAATAACATCGTCAATATATCCCCGCTCTGCCGCAATGAAAGGATTCAAAAAACGCTCTTCATATTCCCCGGTCAGTGTTTTGATTTTTTCCTCATCGCCTATATCCCGACGATGTATAATCTCCACCGCTCCCTTAGCTCCCACAACGGCAATCTCTGCACTGGGCCATGCATAATTGATATCACCACGAACATGCTTGGACGACATCACATCATAAGCCCCCCCATAAGCTTTTCGGGTGATAACCGTAACGCGTGGCGTTGTAGCCTCAGCATAAGCAAATAGCAATTTTGCCCCATTTTTAATCAAGCCGCCATATTCTTGCGCTGTGCCAGGCAAAAAACCCGGAACATCCACAAAAGTTATAATAGGAATGTCATAACAATCACAAAAACGCACGAAGCGTGCTCCCTTGCGGCTAGCATCAGAATCCAAAACCCCTGCCAATATCATCGGCTGATTGGCAACAATACCCACCGTACGACCCTCCATGCGAGCAAAGCCGGTTATAATATTTTTTGCGAATGCCTCTTGTATCTCGTAAAAATCCCCCTCATCCACAATCTTAAAGATGAGTTCTTTAATATCATAAGGCATGTTGGGATTTTCAGGGGTGAGGGTATCAAGAGAGGGTTCCTGCCTATCCGGCTCATCAAATGAGTGGCGCTCCGGCAGTTCAGCCCGATTAGACAACGGCAGAAAATCCACCAATCGACGAATACCCGCCATAGCGTCCATATCATTATCAAATGCGCCATCAGCCACAGAGGATTTTGTCGTATGCACACTGGCTCCCCCCAGTTCCTCTGCCGTTACTTCCTCATTGGTAACCGTCTTCACGACATCCGGTCCCGTCACAAACATATAAGATGTATGGCGCACCATAAAAATGAAATCCGTTATGGCCGGAGAATAAACATCACCTCCAGCACACGGTCCCATGATCACCGAGATTTGAGGAACAACCCCCGATGACAATACATTGCGGGTGAACACCTCACCGTATCCACCAAGAGCATCAACGCCCTCCTGAATACGCGCCCCACCTGCATCAAAAAGACCAATAATTGGTGAACCATTGCGTAGTGCCATATCTTGTATCTTGTTAATTTTGCGGGCGTGAGATTTGGAAAGAGAGCCACCAAATACTGTGAAATCTTTCACGAACAAATAGACCGGACGGCCACTAACCGTGCCCCAGCCTGTCACCACGCCATCACCCGGTATTTTTTGTCCGGCCATGCCAAAGTCCTGACAATCATGTTCCACAAAGGTATCGAACTCTTCAAACGATCCCTCATCCAGAAGCAAATCTATACGCTCACGTGCTGTCAACTTGCCACGCCGGTGCTGAGCCTCTATGCGCTTCAGGCCGCCACCTAAATGCGCAACGCTTCGGCGTCTTTTTATTTCTTCAATAATATCTTTCACAGGCGCTCCTCATCATGATAGCCATAGTATAGCCACATAACACGCCCAAATCCCCTCTGCCCTTAGTCGGACGGGGAGTTGAGGCACTCAAAAAACCGCTCAATTTCAATCATATCCTGATGACGACTATCAAGCAACGCCTGCGCCTCCTCATCCTGCCCCCATGTTTTTTGCTGATATAATTCCTCCAGAAAGGCCGCCTGAAACAAAGCCTCCCCCCCCACCTGCCCATGATAGCAAGCCAACGCCAACAGACCTGACCCCGTGAGCCCCGCCATAGCCCGCAGACCGGCCAGGCTCAGGGATGAATATGAGGTCAAAAGCGTGGCCGCGCTTTTTAACATCTGTGATGCCTGAGGGCGATGGGTAGCCCCCATGACAGTATCAAGATCAAGCCCAAGATAAACCTGACCCCATTCCAGAATGGGGTGCCAATGCGCCTCTTGTAGCGCTACAAGAGGCGCAGGGGTATCAGCCCAATAACACAAAAGGTCGCTATCTAACCCCCCCACTATCTCGTCAATGGCAGAGGTCGGGTCAGGCTCAATATAATCAAGGGCCGTAGTGACAAGAGGACTCAAAACTCTTGTAGCTTGTTTCTCAGATAAAGCCATCGCCAAATCTTGTGAAGGTAACC